>NZ_JADEWU010000071.1:0-30676 GCF_015207485.1 Planktothrix mougeotii LEGE 06226 | reverse complement strand
GAGGGAAGGGTGGGAGACAGGGGGCCTTTAGGCCAGTTATTGGTATAAACAACGGTAAATAATAGGGGTGCAGTTTCTCCAGCAGCCCTGGCAACAGCTAAGGTTACCCCGGTTAAAATGGCAGGTAAGGCGGCAGGAAGCACCACTTGTAATGCTGTTTGATAATTAGAAGCTCCTACCCCAACGGACGCCCAACGAATCTCTTGGGGTACAATTTGTAGAGCTTCATCGGTGGTGCGAATGATCGTGGGTAACATCAAAACTGAGAGAGCAATAGCACCTGCGATCACTGAAAATGTTCCCATCTTTAACACAATAAAACTATAAGCAAACACCCCCGCAATAATTGAAGGAACACCACTCAAAACATTTGTAATAAATCGAATCCAACGCACAACTTGACCATTTTTGCCAAATTCCGAAAGAAAAATGGCAGCTAAAACCCCAAAGGGAACAGCAACTATAGTAGCAATTGCCACCACTTGTATTGTGCCAAGAATAGCACTGGCAATGCCTCCGGTTGTTTGACCCGCAACGGGGGGAAGCTTGGTAAATAAATCTAAATTTAAACGCCCAGCCCCCTTAACTAAAACATAAAATAAAACTGCAAAAAGCGGAATCAAGGTGATCAAAATGCAAGCTGTTGCAATTCCAGTCATTAAAAATTCAAAAATGTCACGGGAACTTTTAGAATTGCGAATTAAACTGAAACCTTGACTTCCAGCATAGTTCGTTTTTTGGGAGAGATTTGACATAAAAGAATACTCAATGTTTTCAGCTAATCAGATTCTTGAAAAACGAATTTTGAGAGTTTTTAAGATTTAATGAATTCCTCAATTAACTCCCATCTACTGCCATCTCCGTTATTGGTATTTCGCTTTGACTTGATTAACAATCCACTCCGCAGCAATATTAACTAATAAGGTGAGAGCAAATAACACTAATCCAGCATACATGAGAGCCGAAACTTGTAAACCAGAAGCTTCTGGGAATTGATTTGCCATCAAAGAAGCAATGGTATTCCCTGGAGCAAAGAGGGAAATTTTCAGATTATTCGAGTTTCCAATAATCATCGTGGCTGCCATGGTTTCTCCCATTGCCCGCCCTAGACCTAACATAATTCCCCCCACAATTCCAGAAAAAGCGGCAGGAATTAAAACTCGAAAGATTGTCACCCAACGAGTTGCTCCTAACCCCAAGGAAGCTTGACGTAAATCAGGGGGTAAACTCGCTAAGGAATCCCTGGCAATGGCGGTAATAATCGGCAGAATCATAATTGCTAAAATCACCCCTGCCGGAAACATTCCAGGGCCAGCCGGAGGGGTACTAAATAACGGTATCCAGCCGAAATTTTGATACAGAAACATTTGAAAAGGTCTTAAAAATGGAATTAAGACAAAAATACCCCAAAGACCATAAACGACACTGGGAATCGCCGCCAACAATTCCACCAAAAACGTTAAAGCGGTACGAATTGAAAGGGGAATAAAATCCTCACTTAAGAAAATCGCAGTTCCTAACCCCAAAGGAACAGCAAATACCAAAGCAATGAATGAACTCACCAGCGTCCCATAAATCATGGGAAACGCACCATATTGATTGTTAACCGGGTTCCAAGAACTACTAAATAAAAATCCTAACCCAAACTCTTGAATGGCTGGAATGGCTTGTTGAGCAATGGGAAAACCCAATAATAATAAAACAACAATAATACCCCAAGCCATCAGGCGTGTTAGCCACACAAACCCTTGATCCAGGGTTTTTTCGATCGGGGAACGAGATTGAGGAATTCCTGTTACATTTTGATTGGGTAAGACCATACAAGATTAATTATACATCATAAAATCGACACCCGACACCTGACACCTGACACCTGATAACTGATAACTGATAACTGAAATTACTCAACTTTAATCGTAAAGTCTGGGCTAATTTGATCGGCTTTTTCCGCAACTTTTTTAACAACGGCTGGGGGTAAAGGCACATACCCTAGTTCAGAACTAATTTTTTGGCCTTCAGTTAATCCATATTGAATCATGGCTTCAACAGACTTGGCAACTTCGGGATTATCATATTTTTGATAAGTCAGTACCCAAGAGTAGGTGACAATCGGATAGGAATCAGCACCGTCAGGATTGGTGATAAAAGCCCGTAAATCTTCCGGTAATTCCACCGCTTCTAAGGTTTTTGCGGCGGCTGCATCCGTTGGTTTGACAAAATTTCCGGCTTTGTTTTGCAAATCGGCCATCTTCAAGTTAGCACTTTTCGCATAACCATATTCAACATAACCAATCGCACCGGGAGCTTGATTGATTTGAGCCGTGACCCCATCATTGCCCTTAGCGCCAATTCCCACAGGCCATTGAACGGTTTTCCCTTCTCCAATACTATTTTTCCACTCTTCACTCATGGCGCTTAAATTTTTAGTGAAAACCCCGGTTGTTCCACTACCATCAGACCGATAAACGACTTGGATGGGTAAATCAGGTAGGGTAATACCCGGATTATCTGTAGCCAGTGCGGGGTCATTCCAGTTGGTGATTTTACCTGAAAAGATATCAACTAGATTTTGTTGAGATAACTTTAATTCAGCTAACTCAGGGACATTATAAGCTAGTACAATACTTCCCGCCGTCATCGGTAGCATTAAAACCCCGTTGGCGACTTTAGAGATTTCTTCATCTTTCATGGCGACATCACTAGCGCCAAACTGAACTAATCCCTGGACAAATCGTTCTACCCCAGCCCCACTTCCCACACCTTGATAATCAATTTGTAGGTTTTTGGTTCCCCCACCAATATCACTAAACCAGCGTTGATACAAAGGAGCCGGGAATGTAGCTCCCGCACCCACTAAGTTAACGGGTTGTTCCAAACTAATTAATTGAGCCGCACCAGAAGTTGTATTTGGGGCTGTGGTGTTGGTCGCCGTCGGCGTTCCCTGTGTACCAGTTGTCGGATTTGGAGCCGTTGTGGTGGTATTAGTCCCGCCACAGGCCGTTAAACTCAAACTTAGGGCTAACGCTGAACATTTAGCTACAAACTGACGAGAGGGATTAATAGAATTCAGACGGAATAGCATAAAAAAAATCAATGTTGTGTTAGAGCCGCTACCGTAGAGAATACCGTCTCTGTAACAAATTCAGGTAAAGGAAAGGTTAAGGATTCCCCAAGACCGGAAACCCCGATGGTGAGGCTAGAGGTGAAGGGTTAAGCGTCTTCTGTATGCTTTGGTGATACAATAACTCAGTTTGGATAACTGGCAATTCCAGCATGATCAATGTAGTTTCAGTACGACCCGCCCTTAACCGTTTGTCTTCCGACAGGGATTCTGTGTTGGAAGTTCCTCCCCATTGGAACACCCTAGAAGACTTGCAAACGTGGTTGCATCATTTAGTTGAAGGGATTATATCAGGCGATCACATCAGTCGAGAAGCAGCCCTCGCCTTGAGTGTTCTCGAAGATCAAGACCAAATTTTATTACTGTGTCAAGCTGCGGATCAAGTTCGTCAAGCCTGCTGCGGGAATACCGTTGACCTGTGTAGTATTGTTAATATTAAATCTGGGAACTGTTCGGAAAACTGTGGTTTTTGTTCCCAATCTGCCCATCATCCGGGTGAGGCGTCTCCGATTTATGGGTTAAAATCTGCTGATGAAATTTTAGATCATGCTAAAGCCGCAGAAGCAGCCGGAGCTAAACGGTTTTGTTTAGTATCTCAGGGACGAGGAATTAAATATAATAGTCCGAAATCTACGGAATTTGAACAAATCTTAGCAACGGTTCACCGGATTATTCAGGAAACCCATGTTAAACCCTGTTGTGCGTTAGGGGAATTAACTTTAGACCAAGCGCAAGCTTTAGCAGAAGCGGGTGTTACTCGCTATAACCATAATTTAGAAGCTTCAAAAGCCTTTTATCCCCAAGTCGTCACCACCCATACTTGGGAAGATCGAGTACAAACCGTTAAAAACTTAAAAGCCGCAGGAATTCAAGCTTGTACGGGTGGCATTATTGGCATGGGAGAAACTTGGGAAGATCGGATCGATTTAGCGTTGTCGTTACGGGAGTTAGAGGTGGAGTCCGTTCCCATTAATTTATTAAACCCCCGTTCAGGAACGCCACTCTCAGAAAACTCTAAACTTGACCCTTATGAAGCGTTAAAAGCGATCGCTATTTTTCGTTTAATTCTTCCTCAGCAAATTCTCCGTTATGCGGGAGGACGGGAAGCGATCATGGGAGAACTGCAAGGCTTAGGCTTACAATCGGGAATTAACGCCATGTTAATTGGTAATTATTTAACCACCTTGGGTCAACCGCCTGAACAGGATCAAGCGATGTTAACATCCTTGGGACTCGTCGGCGGTGAAGCTCCTGTTCCTGATTTCTCCTAAAGGCTAATAGTTCTCTGTTGTGACTCCTGCACTTGAGTTTCTCTGGGCGATTATCGGTGTTTTATTAACGATTGGTGGCACTTTTTTAGAAGCCTTTGTCACCGATCCGTCTTGGCTTTGGCAACAACAAAATGTAGAAGTTCACTCTTTAGGAGTAACCTATCAAATTGGGGCGGTTTTACTCGTGGGGTGTTTGGGAGGAAAAAATGCCGCCGCCATGTCCCAAATTGCTTATTTAGCTTTAGGATTAACGGTATTACCTGTTTTTTCAGAAGGAGGGGGACTAGATTATTTTAAACAGCCAACCTTTGGATATCTATTAGGGTTTATTCCGGGGGGATGGATTTGTGGTTTTTTAGCGTTTAAAGCGTTACCAAAATTAGAATTATTAGCCTTTAGTTGTTTGTGTGGATTGTTGACGGTTCATAGTATGGGGATCATGTATTTAACTATAAGTCACCTCATTAATGGAGCCTCAACCCAAGGAATTCTTCTGACAGAAGCCTTTGAAAAATATTCCCTTCAACCCTTACCAGGACAGTTAGCCGTCAGTTGTGCCGTAGCTGTTTTATCTTATATTTTAAGGGGATTAATGTTTTATTAAAGTTAACTGACAACTGGTACAGACGCGCCATGGCGCGTCTCTACACTGATAACTGATAACTGATTATGCAATTAAAGAAAAATTCTAATTTTTGGATCGTTGCTATTGCAAGTTTAATTTTAGATCACCTAACTAAATTCTGGGTGGTACGAAATTTTGAACTCGGAGAAACTTTACCCCTTTGGCCGGATGTTTTTCACTTGACTTATGTTACCAATACCGGAGCGGCCTTTAGCTTGTTTAGTAATGGAGGTGTTGCTTGGTTACGATGGTTATCCTTGCTGGTTAGTCTGGGATTAATGGCAATGGCTTGGTTTGGCCCCCGTTTCAATCGTTGGGAACAAGTGGGATATGGTTTAATATTAGGGGGTGCATTAGGGAATGGAATTGATCGCTTTATATCCGGTCATGTCGTAGATTTTCTCGATTTTCGACTGATTCATTTTCCCGTGTTCAATTTGGCAGATGTTTCGATTAATATTGGAATCTGGTGTTTAATTATTGCAACTTTCAGAATTAAAACCTGACTCCTGAAATCAGAAGGTACAATGAATACAGCCCAATGCCACTCTGAGTGCTGAAAATGTCCACAACCAAGCCCCCTCAGAAACCTCAAACTCTCCTGAACACAATCACACAGGTTGTCCAGACACTTCACGCCAAAGTTAATTTTTCGCGGCTGATCCTCAAGCCCAACGCTAAAGTCCCTGAATTGCGGGTACACCATGCGGATACCGATAAACCTGAAGTTTATCCTTTATTGGGTGATCGCTATGTGGTGGGGCGTTCTTCCCGAACCTGCGATATCGTAGTACGGAACCCCCTGGTGAGTCAAATTCATGTCAGTGTTGTCCGAAATCCTAAAGGGGCAAGCTTACTACCCAGTCGTCCTGGGTTTATGATTCAGGATGAAGACTCCACAAACGGTTTGTATTGGGGAAAGCGAAAGATCAAGAGCCTACCGTTACGACATGGGGATAGTTTAACTTTAGGGCCACCTGAACTCGCCTCCGTTGCTCGTGTTGAATATAATGATCCTCCGGCTTGGTATGTGCAAACTATCCGTTATGGATTTTATGGATTTTGTGGCATCAGTGCTGTGGTGGGGGCCGTGGTACTCTTTGAGTGGCAGAAATTTCAAGTTGACCCCCTACCGGACACAGTAACTGGGCCTGTTATTGTTCATGCCGCCGATGGTCGTCCCCTACGAGAAGCGAATACCATTGCCCATTTAGAAACAAATCAGTTAGGGGATTTTGGCCCCTATTTACCTAAAGCTGTTGTTGCGTCTGAGGATAGTCGGTTTTACTGGCATTTGGGGATTGATCCCCTGGGAACGTTACGGGCCTTATTAACGAATGTGCGGGGCGGAGAAATTCGAGAAGGAGGAAGTACCCTTTCTCAACAGTTAGCCCGGAGTTTATACCGGGATTATGTCGGGACAGAAGATTCGGCTGGACGCAAATTTAGAGAAGCGGTTGTTGCGTTGAAATTAGAAGCGGTTTATGGTAAAAATCAGCTACTTAAAACTTATTTGAATCGGGTATATCTAGGGATTAATTTATATGGGTTTGAAGATGCGGCTCGATTTTATTTTAATAAATCAGCCAAGGATTTAACGCTGTCCGAAGCTGCCACATTAGTTGGAATATTACCCGCCCCTAATAGTTTTAATCCGATTCAAAATTATCAGTTAGCTGTACAATACCGCGATCGCGTCATTAGCCGAATGTTAGAAATGGGGATGGTAAGTGAAGAGGAAGCGGATCGCGCTCGTCGTTCTCGGATTGAAATTAATCCCAAAGCTAAGGAATTTTTAGAAAGTACCGTTGCTCCCTATTTTTATGATTATATTTTTAGCGAATTGGAGAAATTATTAGGGGAACAGTTAGCTCGTGAAGGCAATTTTATTGTAGAAACAGCCTTAGATATTCCCACTCAAACCCTTGCAGAATCTTCTCTAAAACGTGCTATTCAAACCACCGGATCACGGAATGGATTTTCTCAAGGCGGTTTAGTCACGTTAGATTCTAATACTGGAGAAATTTTAGCAATGGCGGGAGGGGAAGATTATAAAGAAAGTCAATTTAATCGGGTTACTCAAGCTCAACGTCAACCGGGATCAACGTTTAAATTATTTACTTATTTAGCGGCTTTAGCGCAAGGCATTCCTCCCGGTCAAACCTATTCCTGTGAACCTTTAACCTGGAAAGGACAAAGTTATCAAGGGTGTGAACGCAGTGGCGGTGATGTTGATATGTATCGGGGGTTAGCCTTATCAGAAAATGTCATTGCTCTGAGAATTGCTCAAGATATCGGATTAGATCGGGTGATTGACATAGCAAAACGTTTAGGAATTCAATCTAAACTTGATCCGGTTCCGGGTTTAGTTCTGGGTCAAAGTGAAGTCAATCTATTAGAATTAACGGGAGCTTATAGCACCGTTGCGAATAAGGGGTTATATCATTCTCCCCATGCCATTAAACGGATTTTAGATAGTAGTGATTGTACGGATATTAATGATATTAATACCTGTCGGATTATTTATGCTTATGATCGAGAAAATCCAACGGTTCCTACTGTTTTGTCTCCTTCTGTGGCTGAAACTATGACAACTTTATTACAAGGAGTTATTCGTCGGGGAACGGCTCAAAGTGCCTATATTGGGTTAGGAGAAGCGGGTAAAACTGGAACAACAAATGATAACGTTGATTTGTGGTTTATTGGTTATCTTCCTGATTCTAAATTAACAACGGGAGTGTGGTTAGGGAATGATGATAATTCTCCGACTAATGGCAGCAGTGGAAATGCGGCTCAATTATGGCGAGATTATATGGGTCAAATTGCGAGATAATTACGAATTACGAATTACGAATTACGAATTACGAATTACGAATTACGAATTACGAATTACGAATTACGAATTACGAATTACGAATTACGAATTACGAATTACGAATTACGAATTACGAATTATGAATTACGAATTACGAATTACGAATTGGGGGATTTTTAAAATTATAATTCACCCCCTTGAAAAATTTGTGTTGGGGTTAAATTTAATTCAGGGAATATAACAGATTGTATCCGGTCATTTTCTCGAAATAAATTAACCATATATTCCCCATCAATCATTTGATAAACTGAAATAGTCGGTTGTTTAGGATTACCAATATAGCGCCGACCGCCTAACCCTAAATAATCAATAATCCAATATTCTTGAATCCCTAATTTTTCATATTCTGATAATTTTAATAAATAATCATCTTGCCAATTTGTACTCACAACTTCAACAACTAACGGTAATGTTTTCCCTTGAGTAATTGTTGAACGTTTTTTCCACATAGGTTCTTGATCTAAATAATTTTTATTAATAATCATCAGATCAGGGTTAAAACCAGATTTATCAGAATCAATTGGCTTAATAATACACTGTCTAGCGATAAAGTATGGAACCCCCAGAGATTCTATTTGAATTCCTAGTTTAAGGGTAAGAAAACTAGCAATTTGTTCATGAGTTCCTGTAGGCTGCATTTCTTTAACAACTCCTCTATGTAATTCATAACGCGGGAAACCATCAGGAACCCAGTCCAGAAATTCCTCTAAGGTCATTAATTGAGCTTCCGATTCTGATTCTAATAGAGTTTGTGTCATAGGGTTAATAGTTTTAATTAAAAATTATACACAGATAATAGTATAACAATTAAACTAGAGATATAAATATAGGCGATCGCTTCCTAGAAACTCTTAGAAACCGGGTTTCTTCAAGAAACCCGGTTTCTGTTTAGACTAAAATAGACTTAAGCTGGTTTGACTTGATTATCTATGAGTTATTGCCTAAATCCCCAATGTCCTCAACCCCAAAACACCCCAGAGGCTAAATTTTGTTTAACCTGTGGGGCAAAATTGTTATTACGAGAACGGTATAGGGCTGTTAAAGTCATTGGTCATGGGGGGTTTGGTAAAACATTTTTAGCCGTAGATGAAGATAAACCCTCCCGTCCTCCCTGTGTGATTAAACAATTTCACCCGCAAATGCAGGGAAATTCTCAAAAAGCCATAGAATTATTTCATCGAGAAGCAGAACGATTAGATGAGTTAGGAAAACATTCCCAAATTCCTGAATTATTAGCCCATTTTGAACAAGATAGTCATCAATATTTAGTTCAAGAATTTATTAATGGCCCCAATTTAGAAGAAGAACTATTGCGTCAAGGCGTTTTTAAAGAAACTCAAATTCGTCAAGTTTTAAATGATTTATTACCTGTTTTACAATTTATTCATCATCACCGAGTCATTCACCGAGATATTAAACCTGCTAATATTATTCTGAGGGCAGATTCTCAAGGTCAAGGTCAGTTAGTTTTAGTGGATTTTGGCGCCGCAAAAGTGGTTACTGATACTGAAGTGGCGATGATGGGAACTGTAATTGGTAGCCCTGAATATGTTGCCCCAGAACAAACGAGAGGACAGGCAATTTATGCGAGTGATATTTATAGTTTAGGGGTGACTTGTATTTATTTAATGACCCATATTTCTCCTTTTGATTTATATGATATTCATGAAGATCGTTGGATTTGGCGAGATTATTTAAAACATCATTCTGTTAGTTCAGAATTAGGAAAAATTTTAGATAAAATGTTGGCTGTATTACCGAGTCAACGTTATGATTCTGCATTAAAAGTCTTAAAAGATTTACATCCGGGTGGCATACCTGTTGCGATCGCCCGTCATTTACAATCTCCCCCTTTACCCCCACCCCCGCAAACCGTTAGAACGCCTATCTCATCACCTCTCCAGACCTTACCCCCCCGCACCATCCAACAACCCACCCCGCCACAACAACAGCGTGTTCAACCGTTGCGATCGCCTTCCTGGCGTTGTATTCATACCCTCACAGGTCATCGTAACGCCATCACTGGAGTCGCTTTCAGTCCCGATGGGGAGACGTTAGCGAGTGGGAGTCAGGATCAGACCATTGAAATTTGGCGTTTGGAGTCGGGTAAACGGTGGTATACCTTAGTCGGTCATAGTAACTGGATCACGACCATTGCCTTTAGTCCTGATAGCAAGACTTTGGCGAGTGGAAGTCGAGATCAAACCATTGAAATTTGGGATATGACCAAGGGTAAAAGGTGGTATACCCTCACGGGTCATCAAGATGGGGTAGAAGCGGTGGCGTTTAGTCCCAATGGTCAATTATTAGCAAGTGGAAGTCGAGATAAAAGGATTGAAATTTGGAATATGAATAAGGGAAAACGCGCCTTTACCTTAACAGGTCATCAAGATCGAGTGTATAGTGTGGCGTTTAATTCTGATAGTCAATTCTTAGCGAGTGGGAGTCGAGATCAAACGGTAAAAATTTGGGATTTAAACTTAGCAAAAGAAATCCAAACCTTAACAGGTCATGGAGACTGGGTACGAAGTGTAACGTTTAGTTTAACGGGTCAGTTTTTAGCTTCAGCGAGTCGTAATGGCATGATTAAAATTTGGCAAAATCAACAACAACAATGGCATTTATTAAGAACATTAAGAGCCGATGATCAGGAGATTTTTAATATTAGCTTTAGCCCTGATGAGCAGTTTTTAATGAGTGGGAATACCAAGGGAATATTAGATATTTGGGATGTACAGAAAGGAATATTATTAGAAACAATCCAAGCCCATAATAGCGATATTTTTACAGTAGTATTTAGCCCTGATGGTCAATGGTTAGCAACAGGAAGTTATGACCGCACCCTAAAATTGTGGAAACAATCAAATTAATTTCCCTTCGGGTGCGTAAGCACAGCGCACGCACCATCTTACTAAAATTAATATTAATACAAAAAATCATGTTAATTTTCTATGGATCGTAAAATCTTTTCGATGAACCGAATACTTTTCAATACGAGTAATAGCTTCTAAAATATCCTTTAATTTTTCAGAATCATTCCTCATAAATAAATTGCCTCTTCTAAAACTTGTTCACGAATGCGTTTTCGTAATCCTTTTTCTGTAACAACATCAACTGGACACCCTAATAAATCTTGTAAGTCCATCAGAAGTCCACCTAAATCTAAAAGGCTTCTTCCAGGTTCAAGATCAACTAAAAAATCGACATCACTATTAGAATCTGCTTCATTTCTAGCTACAGATCCAAAAATTCGGATATTATAGGCTCCATATTGAGCCGCAATTCTTAAAATCTCTTGACGATAACTTTTCAGCAGGTCATCAAGGTTCATAAGTCTATTAGGGATTAATGAGTTAAAAATAGGATGAATTTATTATATCTAAAATGCGATCGCAAATACAATAATATTAAAACAATTAATGGGTATAGCATTTTTAAATGAGATGTAAATGTGGAACGGGCATCTTGCCCGTTACATCAGATCACATCACAGGCAAGATGCCTGTTCCACGGTAAATTTGAAGAGTCGAAGGTGATCAACTTTCTCAACTTTAATGCCTGTTTCCAGTAAAGACTGTGGGCTAATCATTACTTGAATCATAATTTTTCTGCTCCAATACAAAGCACTAGCTTAACTCTAGCAAATTCTGATAATCTGATTAGTTGGGCTGTAGACATGGGTTATATAATATGAAATCCCATTATAGATGCTACAGATGATCGCCCCAGTAGAGACTAACCATGCTTAGTCTCTACTGGGGGAATTTGTAACCAACATTTAGGGATTTCATATAATATAAACAAGAGTCGCACGCTATTAATTAACGTGCAACTCAATATTTTCTGCTAAAACCCAACTACGAGGTTGTTTTTTTACGGGTCGTTGAGGATTTTTTAGTCGTAGTTTTAGTCGTTTTAGCGGTTGATTTCGAGGCAGTTTTTGAAGTTTTAGACTTACTCTTTGAACTCGAACTTGAACCCGCTTTTGCCGCTAACAATTCCAACCCTTGGGCTAATGTAAACGCTTCTACAGCCGAATCTTTAGGTAAAGACGCATTGACTTTTCCGTGTTTTACATAGGGCCCATAACGACCATCATAAATATTCACGGGTTCGCCATCTTCCGGGTGAGTTCCTAACTCCCGTAAGGGTGGAATTTCTTTTTTCCCCCGTCCTCCCCGTCCACTGGTTTTGGGTTGAGCTAATAATTCTAAAGCTCGTTCTAAACTAATGGTTAACACATCATCTGGGGCTTTAATTGAGCGATAATCTTTACCTTCTTTCCCCTGGTCATGAACCACATAGGGCCCAAACGGCCCCAAGGCGGCTTTAATTTTAGCTCCCGTTTCGGGATGGGTTCCTAACAGTCTGGGTAAGGCTAATAACCCCAGAGCCATGTCCATAGTGACACTTTCTTTATCAACCCCTTTGGGGAGGGAAACCCGTTTTGGTTTTTTATTCTCTTCCGACTCTAACCCCAACTGAATATAGGGGCCGTAGGGGCCAATTAACACATAAATGACTGTTCCCGTTTGCGGGTCAGTGCCTAATTGTTCTGGGCCTTCGGCTTTTTGTCCGACTAATTCTCGAATCACATCGGGGGTTAAGTCGGCTGGCGTTAAATCTTGGGGAATGGAGGCGGTGATCATTTCTTCACCTTTCCCCGCTTCAATATAGGGGCCAAACTTCCCGATACAAACGCGATATTGAATCGGATCATTTTCATCCCCTAACTGTTCTAATTCAATGGTGCGGGCGATTTTCGTATCAATTTTACTTTCTTGATCTTTAACTTGATATTCGAGTCCGGTTTCTCCTAAATAGAATTTTTGTAAATAAGGTAGCCAAGGCGCTTCTCCGGTGGCGATATCATCCAGAGTATCTTCCATGCGCGCGGTAAACCGAATATCCACCAAATCGGGGAAATATTTCTCTAATAAATTAGTAACAGCAAAAGCCGTAAATGTTGGAATCAAGGCATTATTTTTTAACTGTACATAGCCCCGGTCAATAATAGTACCAATAACGCTGGCGTAGGTACTGGGGCGACCAATGCCTTCACTTTCTAAGGTTTTGACTAAGGAAGCTTCCGTAAACCGGGCGGGGGGTTGGGTTTCGTGTCCCACAACCTCTAATTGTTTGCAGTTAGGATGGTCGCCCACTTTCAGAGGGGGTAATAATACCTCTTTATCTTCTAGGGCGGCTTCTGGGTCATCGGAACCCTCAACGTAAGCCCGGAGAAACCCCGGAAAATCAATGCGTTTTCCGGTACTGCGGAACCCGGCATCCTCAACTTTTAACTCAACGGTAATATTGGTTTGGCGAGAATCTGCCATTTGAGACGCAACGGTACGCTTCCAGATTAAATCATACAGGCTGAGTTCTGCCCCACTGAGATCGGTTTCTTGGGGCGTGCGGAAATGATTTCCCGCCGGACGGATGGCTTCGTGGGCTTCCTGTGCGCCTTTAGATTTAGTTGTATATTGACGGGGTTTAGGACTGAGGTAGTTTTTCCCATATTTCTGCTCCACACATTCTCGCGCTGCGGTGATTGCTTGCTCTGATAAATGAACAGAATCAGTTCTCATATAAGTAATATAACCCCGCTCATACAAACTTTGGGCAATTTGCATGGTTTGACGGGCACTTAACCGCAGTTTCCGGTTGGACTCTTGCTGCAATGTGGAGGTTGTAAACGGAGGTAAGGGTTTGCGGGTAACGGCTTTTTCTTCCAGATTGGTGACTGTCCAAGGTTTACCAAAGATTCGTTGTTTTAAGGCTTCTGCTTGGGCTTCATCCAGTAAAACCACATTTCGACCTTGAGCAATTTTTCCGGTGGTTTCATCAAAATCGCTTCCGGTGGCAACTTTTACCCCCCCAAGGCTGATGAGTTTAGACTCAAATTGACTTTGGGTGTGTTCCAGAAGCGCTTTTAAATCCCAATATCCTCCAGACCGAAACGCACGACGTTCTCGTTCTCGACTGACGAGTAACCGCACCGCTACCGATTGTACTCGTCCGGCGGATAATCCCCGCGCAATTTTTTTCCACAGCAGGGGGGAAAGGGTATATCCATAAAGGCGGTCAAGAATGCGGCGGGTTTCTTGGGCGTGGACTAATTGTTCATCAACGGTGCGACAATTTTTCAGGGCTTCACGAATGGCTTCTTGGGTAATTTCGTGAAACACCATGCGTTTAATCGGAACTTTGGGTTGCAGAATTTGAAGTAAATGCCAACTAATACTTTCTCCCTCTCGGTCTTCGTCAGTGGCGAGGACAAGTTCATCCGCTTGCTTGAGGGCGGCTTTGAGTTCTTTAACAATTTTTTGCTTATCTTTGGGGATAACGTAAATGGGTTCAAAGTTTGATTCTACATTGACCCCCAGTTGCGCCCACTTCTCCGTCTTATACTCTTCGGGAATTTCTTCCGCCGAGGGAGGGAGGTCACGAACATGACCCATTGAGGCTTCCACCCGATAGCTGGAGGGGAGGAAGTTGCGAATGGTACGCGCTTTAGTGGGAGATTCAACGATGACTAAGGTTGACATGGCGTCTTCTTCGGATAGCAGCGAACTGGGACAAATGCAAGAAAAGGGACGGTTAACTGCTAGGAGTAAACAGCCCTTTAGCTCTATGCTATCTTGCAAAGTTCATTTAATTACGACGGATTCTGT
Source organism: Planktothrix mougeotii LEGE 06226 (assembly GCF_015207485.1). Taxonomy (NCBI): domain Bacteria; kingdom Bacillati; phylum Cyanobacteriota; class Cyanophyceae; order Oscillatoriales; family Microcoleaceae; genus Planktothrix; species Planktothrix mougeotii. Next base: position 16,110 of record NZ_JADEWU010000071.1, on the reverse strand, counting down.
AATCAAGCATGATAACACCCTGATTTCACAACAGTGATCAAGGTGTTTACAGAATTTTAAATTTTTCAGACCAACCTTCCCTTACGGAGGAGATTCCGGGTAAGAAATCTCGTCTTTTAATCCAGACAAGTTAATGTAGATTTTGGGAGTGGTTGTTTCTGAATGGGAGTCGGATCTATTTTTTTTTGAGAGATCGGCTAATGACCATGTTAAACTTAAGATCGCCAGTTTAGCGATCGCATCTAATTGTTGATCTTGAGAGTCTGTGATCGGATTGGTTTTAGGATCAGAATGATTAGTATTCATAGCAGTAAATTGTATAGAACCTATTCCAATTATTCTTGATCCGGCTTGATATTTCCGTAATGTTTATCAATTTTGTTGGTGATAATCATTACTAATCCCTGTGATTCATCTCACAAGTATTTCTGCTCGGTGCTAAACTCTAAAAATTAAATCCAGGACTGAAACCACATCCGCATTTTCCACTGTCCAGGAGACATAGGCAACCCTAAATATAAAGGCATCCAATACAAAAAACCGAATAAAACTAGGCAAATAACCGTACCTCCAAGCCACCGAAATTGAGGTTTATGGCTATATAACCAGCGTTCTAACCACCAAGCTAAAGCCATACAACTAAAAACAAACCCTGTCATGTAATGGTAAATAAATAAACAACGTGTTACTTTCACCCAAGGTAATATATTAGCTAACCAATTTAGGGTCATAAATGTTGTTAACCACAGTTCAGGTGTTGGGGGAAATTGGAGAGAAGATTGGAATTTTAACTGGGGAAAATGAACGGATACCTCCCTCCAAATTCGTTGAATTAACATTCCTATTAATAAGAGACTCGCTAAGGTTGATAACCACCATAAAAATGGATTTCCCATGGCATGAACGGCATAAATCAGGGGGAGTTGATCAGGATGATTTAAGGGTAAAATTGGATTAGGGGGCGTTGTGGCTTCAATTTTGGTGAAAAAATAAGCAACGGGTCGTAACATTAAAATCCAACTGTACCATTTAGAACAGTAGGGATGCACTTTTTCCCCATCTCCTAAGTTTTGATGATAAGCCCAGATTTTAGTTTGAAGTCCCCAAAAACCTGGAGTCGGATTTTGTTGTAAATGGGGAAGCCAAGCCATAATATAAACTAGAATAGGAATCAGAATTAAAGTCACTCCCATTAAAATCGGGGTGAGTTGAGTTAGGTTTTCCAGGGGAGATTTAAAAGAACTTTCGGTCGGTTTATTGTTCGATTTTTCGGTAATTTTTTGAACAATAAAACCTGCGATAACTATTCCATAAATTCCAACTAAAAATCCTAACCCATTCCATTTAGTTGCGATAGAAAGTCCTAATCCTATTCCAGCTAAACTCATCCAAAACCAACGGTTTAACCTAGTTTTTTGTAATGCTCTTAAAAAGAAAATTTGTCCTAATAATCCAAAAAATACAATATAAATATTACTCAAAGCATAGCGAGATTCAACAATAAATAATCCATCAATTGCCATTAAAAAAGTAGCAATTAAGGTATAACTACGACGGTGAGTAAGTTGATAAGCGATCGCTCCGACCATTAAGGGAATAAACGCACCAAATAACGCATTAAACCAACGATAACTCCAGGTTGAGAGGGTAGAACCTGTTAACTGATTAACGGTTTCTTGTCCAAAGGGTAGTTTAGATCCCAGCCAAATTCCCATCGCAATTAAATATTGACTCACGGGAGGATGGGAATTAAAAAAGGGAGTTTGGGTTAAATAATTATTGCCAAATTTAGCATAATACACTTCATCAAAGACTAAGGTATTAAATTGGCTTAAACCCCAAAATCTGAGGAGGATAGACCCGATAAATATTGTGATCATTCCCAAGGTAAACCGGGATATTTGAAGTGGAGATCGAGAGGTAGGGTGAGTCATCGCTGTTCGGGGTAATTCTTACGATGTCTTTGTAGGGGCGAGGCGCGCCTCGCCCCTACGAGAGATGGGATTTTCAGTAATGATTGTTATTGCTATTATTATTAACCACTGGCATGAATCCCCCTTTCTTTTAACTTCTGCATAAAAAATTCTTCTAAGGTTAATCGCGCTAAATTCAAACTAAACAGTTGAGCATCCATTTCTTTTAATACTCCCAAAAACACTTCGGGATCAGCTTTGAGATGTCCTTCCCAATAGTCTTGATCGACTTCTAAATCCGATATCCAATTTTTTAAACTATTCACATCCCCCCCTTTTCCTTTAACAGCGTAGGTTTGAGTTGTTCCTAATAAATCATCCAGAGACCCCAGGCTAATTAATTCCCCTTCTGCTAAAATAGCAATGCGATCGCAAATTTTTTCCACATCCGATAAAACATGACTATTAAAAAAAACAGTTTTATTCTGTACTTTTAACGATAAAATAATTTCCCGAATTTGATACCGTCCCATTGGGTCGAGTCCTGACATCGGTTCATCTAAAAATACCACTTCAGGATCATTAATTAACGCTTGCGCCATACCTACCCGTTGTAACATTCCCTTAGAATATTGACGCATTTGCTTTTTAATGGCGGCGGATTTTGCTAATCCGACTAAATCTAGTAATTGGGGAATGCGTTGACGTTGGATTGATTTGGGAATTTGAAAGAGTCCGGCGGCAAATTCTAAGAATTCCCATCCTGTGAGATGATCATAAAAATAGGGATTTTCGGGTAAATATCCCACTCGTTGTTTAACTAAGCGATCGCCAATGGGTTTCCCTAATAATAATCCTGAACCTGATGTCGGACGTACAATTCCTAATAAGGTTTTTAATAAGGTGGTTTTCCCCGCACCATTTTGTCCTAATAAGCCAAAGGTTTCCCCAGCCTGAATTGTTAAAGTACAGTTTTTTAAGGATTCAATCTTTTGATTCATCCAAAAACCTGTACGATAAAATTTCCCTAAGTTCTGGGTTTTTACCACAGGGTTTAAAGGCGGAATTAAAGAGGAATCTTTGACCTCGATAGCCGAATCCATAAGTGTCACGGATGAATAGGAATGTTTAGGCGGTAATATTCTATTTTAATACAACAATTCATCGCTATATTCAACCCCGCCTTTAAAGCAATTTCGGCGGCTTGAGCCTCAAAAATCCCAGTTTGCGCCCAAACGGTTTTTGCTTGAACCGCGATCGCTTCTTCGACAATTTCTGTTAAAAATTCAGAACGGCGAAATACATTTACAATATCAATCGGTTCAGGAATTGCTGTTAAATTCGGATAACAGGGTTGATTGTCAATTTCCGTGAAGGCCGGATTAACGGGGTAAACCCGATAACCTACGTTTCGCAAAAATTGCCCCACTTGATAACTGGCTCGTTCCGGTTTATTGGAATATCCCACCAGAGCAATTACTCTCCCTTGGGTTAAAACCTCCCGCATTGCTGTATCGTCTTGATTGAGATTAATTGACATATTTCACATAGATTAGGTGACTGTATTGTACCTAATGGTCTAATCGCTACTACCAAGTTAAGTATTTCTAATTTATCCTTGCAGATAATTTTAATCTTTAAAATTTTATCATGGAATCTTGATATTAGATTGAGAATTAATCTCAAATAGTTGACGAGATTATAGGGGTTCTGGTATACTTTAGGAAATACCTCTCAAGGGCTTATTGTGTCTATTTGCCAAAATAAAGTCTACAACCCTGATTCTGTCGTTAAATATCTGGGTTTTGTGACTAAATTTCCGGTTGGCGATACCCAATTTTAGGGAGAAATAACTGAAGTAGTTGAGGGGTATCTTGACAAAATCATTAATTTGTGCATAAAACCTACAACACTGCACCCAAAGCAGGGAAAACGAGCTTGATAATACCCAAAGTGTTGCTCAGGATTGAAATTAATATCCGTGCTCAACTATACAGTAATTTTCCCTTGACAGTTAGAGTCAATATAGAAATCCGTCCCGATGTTGGAATTATTGAAAACCTCTCTGAAACCCTATTCCCTTGTTATTATCAATCAATGTTTAACTTTTTTTAAATAAAATTTTTGATCAAAAATATAAACTGAACAAAATCAACATTTCAGCCGTTTTTATAAAAACTGTCCGGCTTATTGCTACTTATGAATTGTAAAAAAGTTGGATATTCAATCCAATTTTATATTCATAAGTTATAATCTGAAATAGAAAAAAGTATTCTATAAAAGGGAATAAGAAATAAGGAATAGGCCAGAAGGAATAGTGATTAGCACCTGCTTTTCCTCTGCTCCTTTACTCATCAATTATATTGAGCTAAAATTTCAGTATTTCATATAATTGATTAACACAGAGAGTTACTTCAGTACCCCACAACCAAACTCGACTTTTTGGATAAGGAAACAGAACTATGAATCCCTGCCAATTGATTTTACTGCCTGCATTAAAAGCTAAAAAAGTATCAGACAATCAACTGATCATCACTCAAAAGTTTATTGATGGTGTTCTTGAGTATCAAAAGTATTGGCCAGGTTCCATCAAAGTCCTCCTAGAGGAAGAGAATATCTTAACCAATAACCTTGATAATATAGTAGTTAATATTAATCTATTGCCTTTTAAAATAGAAGTGGTTAACTTAGACTTCCTTGGGGAACGTCAAGAATTGCACGAAAATTCTGTTTTTGTAATTAGTGCAAGTTATAGACACAATCAGATTAGCAAAGTTTGTAAATCTCATAATATTCCCTGCCTTTATATTACTGAGTATAGCTTAAAGACTCGACTACAGATTACTAATTCGACCACTCAAAATCCGCTTCTCAGGTTAAGAAGATATGGGTGGCAAATTTCGCAAGAATTCAAACAACGGCAAGCGATATCCATAGCCAATGGCGTACAGTGTAATGGCATTCCCACTTACGAAGCTTATCAAAATATTAACCCCCATCCTTTCCTTTATTTTGACACTCGAATCACCGAGGAGATGACCATCAGTTCTGCGGATTTAAAGGCAAGAACCTCTCAATGTTTGGAAAGAAAACCTCTGCGTTTACTATTTTCTGGGCGTTTAATTAAAATGAAAGGTGCGGATCACTTAATTTCAGTTGCTGAACATCTTAAAGCCCTTGGGGTTAAATTCGAGATGTTTATTTGTGGGGATGGAGAACTCAAAGAAACCATGCAACAACAAATTCAGCAAAAAGGACTTTCTGAGTTTATTAAAATGCCCGGAATTCTGGAATTTAAAAACGAACTGGTTCCCTTTGTGCAGAAAAATATAGATTTATTTATCTGTTGCCATCGCCAAGGTGATCCGTCTTGTACCTATTTAGAAACTATGAGTTGTGGTGTTCCGATTGTGGGATATGATAATGAAGCCTTTGTTGGTGTTGTCAATTATTCCCAAGCGGGTTGGTTTGTGAAGATGAACCGACCGGATTTATTAGCTCAAAAAATTGCCCAATTAAACGAGAATCGGGAACTGATTGTTGCTGAATCTTATAAATCGATTGAATTTGCAAAACAACATACATTTGACAAAACCTTTAAACAAAGGATTGCTCACATTCAAGAAATAGCCAATTATAAAGAAGACGTTGTTTCTACAGGAAATTATGCCAGAGTACAATAGCACTCTAATTCATGATTAAATCCTGAGATTGTATTCAGTTTAAAAACATTAAACAACAGTATCTAATTACACTTTTATGATCAATTTAGCTCTTTTTAAGCAGCGAGGATTGCGTCTTTTAACCGGACGAAAAACCTATCAAGAGTTATGTGAAAAACAATGGACTCTTCATGCAGGTCACAGTTCAATTTCTCCCCCTGCCATCTACTTACCCGGAGAACTTGATCAAGTAACAGGTGTTCCCGCAGAAACAACTTATGCAAAGGAATTGCAACGAATACAAGGGGGAATAACTGAACACGCAGCAACAATAGCTTATCGGTTGAGAGATGTACAAATTCACAATGGATATATTTATAAAGGAGCGATGAAAGTTCCTTTAACTACAACAAAAGAATCGTGGTTTAATCACGGTGAAACAGAGTATATTCCTGAAGCCGCACTCGCTTGTACATTTTGTGGAAATCGTTACTTTGGTCACTGGATGACCGATGATGTCATCTTGAATTTAGTCGCCAAGCAATTAGCAACAGCCGTTAGAACGTCTCAAAAACTGAGCCCTAATCAAATCGAATATAGCCATCTTTTTGAGATCAATTCTACTGCTGTTACCCAAGCTAAATTTAACGAATTGATCATAATTCAAGATTATGCCCAAAATCAATTTAAACGGGAACGATATGAATCTATTCGGTCTAAAATTAAGCTTCTTGGTTCGTCGTCCGTGAGTCCAGGTGTGATGTTATTACGGGGAAAGTCAGGCATTCAGCGATATCTCTGTAATGAGGATGAAGTTGCTGAATTTTTGAGACGTCAAGGCTTTACTATTATTGACCCAGAAAAAACACCCGCGCGGGAAATTATACGTCAATCTCTAGGAACTAAAATTATTGTTGGAGTTGAAGGAAGTCAATTAGCCAATGGATTATTTACCGTCGCTCAAGATGGTGTTATATTGACGTTACAACCACCTTATCGATTTAATAATGTCTACAAAGGTCGAGTAGATTGCTTAGGAATTAAATATGCTTTTGTTGTGGGTACACAGGTTGATCATGGATTTGAAATTAGTATAGACAACTTGGCAAAAACCCTGGATTTAATTCATTCCAGACTAAGCTAAGAAATAAGCTAATGGGACTTAAACAAAAATATCGTAGGGGCGAGGTAACCTCGCCCCTACATGGGATTTGTATCCATTTCCCTACACCCCAGACCCATTTTTATCGACCGTATAATCGATTTAATTTCAACAATTGATCACTTAATTCCTGAGTCAATAATTCCGAACTTTCATAACGCCAACGCCAATTTCCAGCATTATCACGGGGATCATTCATGCGGGCACTATGTCCTAAACTCAGGATATCCTGGAGGGGAATAATCGCTAAACTGGCAACGGAACTTAACGCTAAACGAATCATCACCCAGTTAATATTTGTAATTTCGTCGGGGGAAGAATATCCTAAATATTCAGCAAAATATTGTTTTTCTTGTGTATTAGCCGTTTCCCACCAACCGATGGCTGTATCATTATCATGGGTTCCCGTATAAACTAAACAATTTTGAACATAATTATGGGGAAGATGTACACTATTTGCATCCCCTCCAAAGCCAAATTGTAAGATTTTCATCCCTGGAAAATCATAATGATCTCGTAATTGTTCAACTTCTGGGGTAATAATTCCTAAATCTTCTGCTAAAACGGGTAAATCTCCCAGTGCTTGTTTCAGTAAATCAAAAAATTCATAACCGGGTGCTTTAATCCATTCTCCTTTGATTGCATTTTTTTCTCCCCCCGGAACACGCCAATAGGCTTCAAAGGCGCGAAAATGATCAATCCGAACATAATCTACATATTCTAAGGTCGTTTTAAATCGTTCAATCCACCAAGCAAATTTTGTTTGTTGCATTGCCTCCCAATTATAGATCGGATTCCCCCAAAGTTGTCCAGTTTCACTAAAGAAATCCGGGGGAACTCCCGCAATATAGGTGGGTTCTAAGGTATCAGGATTCAGTTGAAATAGCTCAGAATTTGCCCAAACATCAACGCTATTGTGGCAAACATAAATAGAAATATCACCAATAATTTTAATTCCCTGTTCATTGGCATAATGGCGCAGATCTTCCCACTGCTTAAAGAATAAAAATTGCAGAAATTTTTGATATAATATCGGTTCTTTTAATTCTTCAGTTTTGGCTTTTAACGCATCAGGTTCTCGATGGGCTAAGGCAGGTTCCCAATAATTCCAAGCTTTGCTTTCGTGGGCTTCTAATAAAGCCATAAATAAGGCATAATCATTTAACCAAGCTGAATGTTTTTGGCAAAATGTTTCAAATTCAGTATCAGGTTGATGTTCTAATTGTTTTTTAAAGCGAGTGTAAGCTTTTTGAAGATATAAAGCTTTATGGGGAACAACAATTTCAAAATTAACTTTATAGGGATCTTCTCCCTGTAATGAAACAATTTCTTCAGCTTCTAATAATCCTTCTTGGACTAATCTTTCTAAATTAATCATTAAAGGATTTCCGGCAAACGTGCTATAATTCATAATATAAGGAGAATGTTCTTCTGCCGTTGGCCCTAGAGGTAAAATTTGCCACAATTTATAACCGCTACGCTTTAAAAAATCAATAAATTCATAAGCTGATTTTCCGAGATCTCCAATGCCATGTTGACTGGGAAAAGAGGTAGGATGGAGTAAAATTCCACTAGAACGCTGAAATAACATCACAATATTTTGCTAATTTTTCCTGTGGATAAAAATAACATAAATCCCAACCAATAACATCTTTCTAACGATAGGGAATTGCTAAACTGGGAATCAAAGGAAGCTAGATTCTCTTACAGACAGGTGTTAGGACGCATCTTAACCCCAAAATGGGCTGTTATGGATATTTGCTTAAACTTCCGGTTGCTGATTTCAGGAATTGATATGATTGAATCAGTAGTTTCTCAACTAACAACGATAGCAGCATCCCCTTTAGGACATGGTAAAATCAATGATCAAATTTCTTAATCTTTTCCATCCCTTTTTATTAACAGGTTGTTTGAGTATCGGGAATCTTGTTTTATCTTTATCCTCGGTTCAAGCTCAGGATGCAATTGATATTCCCGTTATTCAAGGAACTCCCGCCCAAACTTATACCCCAGGTGCTTGGCAACCTGTCGCTAGAATTAATCCTAATCAGCCTGTCACGGTGACAATTACTAATGAAACCGGATACAACTTAGAAACAGGATTAACGACGGGACAAATTAACACTCAAATCTCTCCGGGTGGCAGTTATACGATGAATAATGTTCCGAAAAATTCTGATCTTGTGATTAATTCTATAGGCAGGGCTGCCGTCCTTGACTATCGGATTGATGTACAGGATAATATTGTTAATGTGACTGTAAAAACGGCTGCTGGTGTGGCAGGAGATAATGCGATTAATATCCAAAATACAGGCGCAATTTATATTTATTAATCGCTTTTTTTTAACTGTAGAGTTTGGGGCATAACTGAACCTTGACGTTTAATGTTCGTTCAAAATACCTCAACTCTATCTAAAGAATTCATTCACTAGGATGAGGGAAAAACATAGGATTTTAGGCATACTATAGCCAAGCTGACTCAATAAACCCTTTGCCAAATACCAATATGAAACGTCTACATTATATCGGGATACTGGCAACAGTGATGATCGCTTTATCAATATTGCCCGGTATTGTTTATCGAATCTTTTTTTCATCTAAATCTACCATTCCGGCACAGGTTGATACACCCCATCATGCTGTTTCTCCCCAAGTTTTATGGCATCAGTAATTTGATTTTCACGGGGAGGTTGCAAACTTAACCTTCTTCAATCAGTTGACGATGGTACCTTTATTCGATATGAATATTAAATAAGAACCCATCAGGATGAGGACTTTTATTCTGCTGGGGGTAAAGATTGAACTGTTTTAGGAAATAGAAATGCGAATTTTAATCATGGGTGGAACCCGATTTATTGGGGTTTATTTAACGAAACTTTTAGTTGAACAAGGACATGATGTTGTTTTATTTAATCGCGGTAAAAAACCTGCACCTATTGAAGGACTTCAACAAATTCATGGCGATCGCACCGATGCTGCCCAAATTCAAGACAAATTAGCCCATGAAGAATTTGATGCTATTTTTGATAATAACGGACGAGAACTCAGTGATACCAAACCGTTAGCAGATTTATTCAAAAATCGGGTGAAACATTTTGTGTATATGAGTTCGGCGGGTGTTTATTTAAAATCCGATCAAATGCCTCATATTGAAGGGGATGCTACTGATCCCAAAAGTCGTCATTTAGGGAAATACGAAACCGAGAGTTATTTACAAGCTCAAAATTTACCTTGGACATCAATTCGCCCCACCTATATTTATGGGCCGTTAAATTATAATCCGTTAGAATCTTGGTTTTTTGATCGCATTGTTAAAGATCGTCCTATCCCAATTCCAGGGAATGGATTTCATATTACCCAGTTAGGTCATGTGAAAGATTTAGCAACAGCAATGGCGACAGTTTTAGGGAATGAAAAAGCTATTGGTCAGGTGTATAATGTTTCTGGAGAACGTTATGTTACCTTTGATGGTTTAGCGAAAGCTTGTGCTATGGCTGCGGGTAAATCCTTAGATTCTCTGCAACTGATTCATTATGATCCTAAACAGTTTGATTTTGGCAAACGTAAAGCGTTCCCGATGCGAGTTCAACACTTTTTTGCGGATGTTCATAAAGCGATGCAAGATTTAAACTGGAAACCTGAATTTGATTTAATTTCTGGTTTAAAAGATTCGTTTCAAAATGATTATTTAGCCCGAAAACTTGACCAAGCAGATGTTGATTTTTCAACAGATGATGAGATTATAAAAGCATTATAGCAAGTCTAAATGATGGGTGATCAAAACCTGTAGGGGTTGGGTCTCCCAACCCTCTTGATGTCTGGTGGGTTGGGAGACCCAACCCCTACCCTAAAATATTACAAACCCTACAAGGATTGCTATAGAATGAGAAACCGGGTTTTTACCGAAAGGTTAGAACAAAAACCCGGTTTCTGATAACCTTAAAGCTTTTGTTCTTGATACAGTTGTTTAAACAAACGTTGCTGTTGATTATGATCAACAATAGGATCAGGATAACCGCAGGATTTACGATCGCGAGATGATATTTTTCCTGTCACTAATTGTTCCGTTTCTAAAGACCTTAATTCAGGCAACCATTGACGAATATATTCCGCTTCTGGATCGAATTTTTGCGCTTGACTAGCCGGGTTAAAAATCCTTAATGGTTTTGGATCCATTCCACTCGAAGCACTCCATTGCCATCCGCCATTATTAGAGGCTAAATCCCCATCAATTAAGGTTTGCATAAAATATTTTTCTCCCCATTGCCAATTAATAATTAAATCTTTGGTTAAAAAACTAGCAACAATCATCCGACAACGGTTGTGCATCCAGCCACTTTCCTGAAGTTGTCGCATCGCTGCATCAACAATAGGATATCCCGTTTTTCCCTCACACCACGCTTGAAAATACTGTTCATTATTCTGCCAAGGAAAGCTTTTAAAAGGTTCTCGATAGGCGCCTAATTCCAATTCTGGAAAATGAGATAAAGCGTGTTGATAAAATTCCCGCCAAGCCAGTTCCTGTTGCCAAGATTGTATTTGATTTCGAGTTTCATCACTGCGACAATTTTCCATCGCTTCAACGGTTTTTTGCCAAATACTTCTAATACTAATCACCCCAAATTTTAACGCTGCACTCAGTTGAGATGTGCCATCAATAGCCGGAAAATTTCGCTGTTCATCATATTCATAAAGAGCGCGATCGCCAAATTCCTCTAAGCGTTCTTGAGCAGCAATTTCTCCAGGTTCTAAAATTAAAAAGTTATCCCAAATAAAGCCTAATTCTTTTGCAGAAGGTAGAGGAATAACCCCGATATTTTTTGCTAATTCTTGTTCAGTTTCCGTTAAATCCATTAACGGTTTAGAAAATACAGGTTGAGGTTTCGCTTTGGGTTTGAGACTCCAATTGCGCCAAAAGGGAGTATAAACTTTATAAGGTTCTTGGGATTGAGTTAATATTTGATCAGGAGAATGAAGTAACTGATCCCAAGTTGTTTCGGTTCTAATTCCAATAGACTTTAAAGCTTCTGAAACGCTGCGATCGCGGTTTCTCGCAAAGGGTTCAATATCTAAATTAAAATAAACCGCTTTAGCCTTTAATTCCCTGGCTAATCTTGGAATAATTTCTTGAGCTTCTCCCTGTAAAATCAATAATTGACTACCTAATTTTTTATATTCTTCTTGGATAAATTGCAAACAGCCGATCATGTAAGTGACACGAACTGGAGCAATATCATCTCGGTTTAAAAGATTGGGATCTAAACAGAATAAACCAATGACTTTAGAACTGGATTCACAAGCCTTTATTAAGCCTAAATTATCCTGTATTCTCAGATCTCGCCGATGCCAAAATAAAATTAAATCTTCCGCCATAGAATTAGATTTCGGTATAGAAACTGATTCTATTTTAACCGAAATCTATCTCTATTATTCAGACTCAAGATTAAATTTTCAGATGGCGTTTAGCTAATAGAAAACTAGAAATGGTTTTAGCATCCACAGGTTCACCGTCTAAAATGGCTTTTTCCAGTTCTTCAGGAGTCATTAACAGCGTATCAATATCTTCATCATCATCCTGTTCTGGAGGCGTTTCTAACTTCTCTAAATCTTGGGCTAAAAACACATAAATAATTTCATCGGAATAACCCGGTGCTAATATAAATTGCCCTAATTTTTGCCAGCGATGGGCACGATATCCGGTTTCTTCTTCGATTTCTCGTTTAACAGTTTCCGCCGGATCTTCATCCGGTTCAACGGTTCCTGCGGGGAATTCTAACGTGCGTCCTTCTACTGCAAATCGATATTGTTTAACTAAGACTAATTTTCCTTCAGATGTGACAGGAATTACTAATGCTCCACCCGGATGACGAATACATTCCCAGTTTCCTTCTACTCCATTGGGAAGGCGTAAACGATTCACATCAAAATTGAATTTTCGTCCTCGATAAAACAGACGATTTTCTAAAATAGTTGGGGGTTCAGATCCGGGTTTTGTCATGATTTTGAAGCAGGTATAAAATGGGATAATTATAGTTTTTTAACGTCCGAACAATCAACGGTTTCTAACAGTTGATTGATGGTTTTTCCGGTGACTGGATCAACCCAATTCGGTGCTATTTCTGCCAGGGGAACTAAGACAAATGCTCGTTCTCTCATGCGAGGATGGGGAATTTCTAGCACTGGGGTTTCCCAGATTAAATCATCAAACAAAAGTAAATCCAGGTCAAGGGTTCTTGGCCCCCAACGTTCCCGACGGATACGTCCAAGTTGGTTTTCAACAGCTAACAGGGTTTTCAAGAGATGATCGGGTTTAAGTTGAACATCCAGAATAGCACAACCATTAATATAATCCGGTTGCGGTGGCCCAATAGGGGCGGTTTGATACCAACTTGAACAGGATTTTACGTGAATATTAGGATGATGATTGAGGATCTCTAATGCGGTTTCAACATTCTGTTTAGAATTTCCTAAATTACTTCCTAATGCGATCGCAACGGATGAAACTTTCATTTTATTGTTATTAATAAATCAGTTTTTATAGCACAACTTGAGAAGGGAACTTAAAATCCAATTCATCGTAGGGGCGAGGCGCGCCTCGCCCCTACAAAGACATCGTGGTATTTTTAATATAATTGATAACTCATCTCTATCACTTTTAAACAAAACTAAAAATGATATTTATTGTAGGGGCGAGGTCATCTCGCCCATAACAGAAAATGCTTAATGAACGAAATGACGAATTCCAGTGAAAACCATCACTAATCCTAATTCATTTGCAGCATTAATTGAATCTTGATCCCGCATACTACCACCCGGTTGTACAATCGCCGTAATTCCTGCTGCTGCTGCGGTGCGAACGGAATCATCAAAGGGGAAAAAGGCATCACTTCCGAGAACACCTCCCTTAGCGTTTTCTCCCGCTTGTTTAAGCGCAATTTCAACGGAGCCAACACGGTTCATTTGTCCGGCTCCAACCCCCAAGGTTGTTTGATTTTTAGTCACAACAATGGCATTGGATTTAACGTGCTTAACCACTTTCCAAGCAAACATTAATTCTGCCAATTCTTCAGGAGTCGGTTGCTTTTCTGTTACAACTTTCCAGTCCGTTGATTGTTCTACCACATCATCGGCACTTTGAACTAAAAATCCTCCTGCAATGGGTTTAATAATTTCCTTTGGCCCTTGAGTGGCATCGGGTAAAATTAAGACTCGCAGGTTAGATTTTTTTTTGAGAATTTGAGCCGCTTCTTCATCACAACCCGGAGCAACAATACATTCTAAAAAGGTTTTGCTTAATGCCTTTGCGGTCTGTGAATCAATGTTCCGATTTAAGGCAACAATTCCCCCAAAGGCTGAAGTTGAATCGGCATTAAAGGCTTTTTCATAGGCTGTAACTAACATATCTGCAATGGCAACTCCACAGGGATTTGTATGTTTTAAAATTGCGGCGGCTGGTTGATCTGGAAACTCACAAATAATTCGTCTGGCAGCTTCTAAATCCACTAAATTATTATAACTTAACGGTTTACCCTGCAAAATTTGACCTGATGCCCAACCCGTCGGTTGAGTTCCAGTTTGATACCAAGCGGCGGCTTGATGAGGATTTTCACCATACCGTAAGGATTGAATTTGAGTTCCGGCTAAAACAAAACTTTGGGGTAAAGGGGAATCTTCGCTGAGTTCTTGCTGTTCTAAATAAGCAGCGATCGCTCGATCATAAGCTCCCGTATGTTGAAAGGCTTTTAACGCGCAATGTTGACGAAATTCAAAAGAAATTTCTCCATTTTTTGTCCGAAATTCTTCTAAATAATTTCCATATTGTTCAGGGTTACATAATACCGTTAAATGGGCATAATTTTTAGCCGATGCTCGTAATAAAGTAGGGCCACCAATATCAATATTTTCAATGGCTTCTGCTAAAGTTACATCGGGTTTAGCGATGGTTTGTTCAAAGGGATAAAGATTAACCACGACTAAATCAATGGGACGAATCTCATGGGTTTCTAATTCAGTCACATCTTGAGGCACATCTCGCCGTGCTAAAATTCCCCCATGAATACGGGGATGGAGGGTTTTTACTCGTCCCCCTAAAATTTCTGGAAATCCCGTATAATCTGAAACTTTTGTAACGGGAAGTCCCGCTTGTTTTAACGCCGTTGCTGTCCCGCCACTACTAATTAAATCAAATCCTAATTCTTCAACCAGACTTTTGGCAAACTCAATCAGTCCGCGTTTGTCAGATACACTCAATAAAGCTAAACGCGCCATTCAGAAAAACTCCCAAACTCAAAAAATCAACAGTTTACTATTGTGACACTTTAGGATCAATTTCTCTGGGCTATTTCATGATTCCTTCAGACAGAGGCGTGATCGTTTTTAACTCAATGACGACCCCGACACCACCTATCTCAAGAACCCAACTCATAATCAGGGGATGTTTTAAGCGCGGCAACCCGCTAGAATATACATATGTTCCCTCAGTTAGTTCGCTGAATCATGACGGCAGCTAGAATGCCTACTGCTTTAAGCGATGGGAGCCTATAAAATGGGAGTATAGATACTATCAAATTCACAGTGCGAGACGTTCCTGTCAAAGTTTCGGGATAACACCCGAAACGTAAACGGGGAGGTAGATGTAGACAATTGGTACAAGGGAAAACAAACCCAACAATAAACCCAATCGAATCTACCTTAACTTTGAAAATGTGACTTTAAAGGAAGATCAATCTCGGAGTCAATGGGTATGGATTACCGAACCTAGTAGGTAAAGTGTCCAAACCCAGAGAGATACGGCAATTCCCACAGCGTAAGACTGATTATCAAAACGCTGAAGCTGGGAAAAACGGGAAATCGGACATAAAT
Source organism: Planktothrix mougeotii LEGE 06226 (assembly GCF_015207485.1). Taxonomy (NCBI): domain Bacteria; kingdom Bacillati; phylum Cyanobacteriota; class Cyanophyceae; order Oscillatoriales; family Microcoleaceae; genus Planktothrix; species Planktothrix mougeotii. The sequence continues at coordinate 511 of NZ_JADEWU010000071.1, read as the reverse complement.
CAAATGTTTAAGTAGTTCCCTAGCCAATTGCCCATGAATAACGAAAGTAAACACTTATCTTGAACTGTCGTGATGATAAAGTAGCGAAATGATTTGACACGCTGCGCTCAAAAGAGTAAGGGGAAAAGATAGAAGGTTTGTGAACCTCTACAAAGATAGGGTTTTTATTGAAACACCTGTTAAGACTCCCGAAAGTACCCCGGCAGATAGAGTGATTCTAAAGGCAATAAACCCATTTTCAAGGAACGTTAAAAGTCCTCATATACTCCTACAGAGGTCGAATACTGTCAGGTAGCCACAAATCTAAGGCGTATGTTATGGGGATGAAAGATGGAGTCAGAAGCCAATGATTGAATGTAATGTTCAATATAAGCTGATAGATTCCGGTTTGTGCGATTCGTTTAACCCAAAATAAGCTAAAAGGCTTATGGGACGGTTAACCCAGGTGTTAAGACTGGTGATAACTGATTACATTTATGGGTGAAACTCCGTGAGTTAAGTCCCATCCCTC
>NZ_JADEWU010000070.1:0-30849 GCF_015207485.1 Planktothrix mougeotii LEGE 06226 | reverse complement strand
TCCCCCGTCCCTATCTAACACCCAATACCACCATCTGACCTATGGATAGTCATGCTTATCTTATTTTTGCAATTAAGTTAATGCGTTATGCAATCGCAGCTTCTGCGGTTCAAGAAATTTTTTTCCTTCCCGAATTAACTCCACTTCCCTCGGCTCCGGCTGATTTAGTCGGTTTAATTAATCTACGCGGGGAGTTAATTCCTATTATTGATCTCACGATTCGATTAGGGTATCCTCCATCCAATTATGCTATATCGGATAGCGTTGTACTGTTAAAATTTAATAATATTAAAATTGGAATTATTGTGAATCAAGTTTATGAAGTTCAGATGATTACGACTGATGCGATTAAAACCGAACTGGCTTATAATCTGCAACATAACTTTAATTCTACTCATAATTCTTATTATCTTCAAGGAATTGCTCAAGTAGATGAGTATTTAGTTATGGTCTTGAATCCCGAAACCCTGATTCAATATATGAGCCAATTCTTAAGAGATATTAATTTAGAACAAGGAGGAGTTAATTTTGAAGAAAATCAACAGCAACAACTCGCAGAATTTTCAACTAAAAACCATTTCAAAACTCAACAAAATTTTGTTTTTTGCCCCGATGCGACTTCAGAAGAACGGGCTATTTTTCAAGAACGAGCTAAAAATTTAAGACGTTCCCTAGATAACCAAGATTTTACGGGGTTAGTTCCTTTAGCGGTCATTGGTTTAAATGGAGAATACTTTGGTGTGAATTTAGAAATTATTCGAGAGTTTACAGATATTCATCATGTTACACCCATTCCTTGTACACCGCTTCATATCGTGGGAAATATGAATTTACGAGGAGAAATTTTAACCTTAGTTGATATTCGAGGATTGGTTAATTTACCGTTAGAAACATCTCAGATTTTATCGAAAGCAATGATTGTTAAAATTAATGATATTGTTGCTGGAATTGTGGTAGAAGGGATTTTTGATGTGATGTACTTAAAAGAGTCCGAAATAAAAACGATTCCTACTGCTGTCCATTTAAAACAAGATGAATATTTACAAGGAACAGCATTTTATCGGGATAAAATGATGAGTATCCTGAATATTCCTAAAATCATGATTCAAGGAGAATTAGTTGTGGAGCAAGAAGTTTAAAGGGATGTCGGTTGTCGGTTTTCTATTTTCTGCTAACGGTCAAGCTTACAGTCAACAGTCAACTATTAACGATTAACAATTAACAATCCAATGCTAACTAACTTAAAACTTCGAGAACGGTTATTATTAGGCTATACCATCCCTGTTGCTTTGTTTATTGGATTAACAGTGGTCGTATACAGTAGTATCAATCAAGTTTCCAATATTTTTAAAGAAGTAGAACGAGTTCAAAATGTCATATTAGAAGTGAACTTGATGGAGCGAGGTGCTCAGGGCATGATTCGCAATCTCCGGGGATATTTAGCGTTGAAAAACTCAGAGTTCCTGAATGAATATGAAACCTCACTAAATACCTATCGTAAAGCATCGGAAGATATTGAACCTTTAATTGTTAATGATCAGCAAAAAGAACGTTTAAATCGTCTAAATACTTTAATTAATCAATATGATCAAATTGCTCGGCAAACATTTGATTATGTTAATCAAGGTAAACTTGAATTAGCCTTTAATGAAGCTCGAGATGGTACTCAATATGTGCAAGAATTTGATACAGAAAGCTTGAGTTTTTCTGAGTTTGAACGTTCAATGTTAGCTCAACAAACTGATAATACTGAAGAATCTTTACAAGGGTTATTATATGCTCTGGGATTGGGTTCAATGGTTATTCTAATTGCAGCGATTGTAATTGCTTTATCCATTGCAGTTAATATTAGTGGAACGATTCATCGTGCGACTCAGGTGATTGCGACTTCTTCGACTGAAATTGCAGCAACCATTGAAGAACAAGAACGAACGGCGAACCAGCAGGCGGCTTCTGTTCATGAAACAACAACTACAATGGATGAATTAAGTGCTTCTTCTCAATCAACCGCCGAACAAGCCGAGTCTGCAACATTCGGAGCTAGACAAGCGTTAGGCTTAACAGAAGGAGGGAAAAAAGCCGTTAGTACCACCTTAGAGGGGATGGGAAATCTTCAACAAAAAGTTGAAGCCATTGCTCAACAAATTATTCGATTAAGTGAACAAACCAATCAAATTGGCAATATTTCAGAATTAGTAAGTGATTTGGCAAATCAAACCAATATGTTAGCGTTAAATGCGGCAGTGGAAGCGGTTCGAGCCGGAGAACATGGGAAAGGATTTGCCGTTGTAGCGACAGAAATTCGTAAATTAGCGGATGAAAGTCGAAAATCGGCTTTAAAAATCAATACCTTGGTTGCTGATATTTTAATGGCGATTAATTCAACGGTAATGGCAACGGAAGAAGGAACAAAAACAGTATTATCCAGTGTAGAATTAGCCAGAGAAACAGCAGATACTTTTGCTGGGGTGGCTGAAGCGGTGAATAATGTTGTTTTAAATAATCAACAAATTTCTCTCAATGTCAAGCAACAAGCAATTGCTATTGGACAGGTTTTAGAAGCGATGAATACCTTAAGCCAAGGAGTTGGGGAAACAGCGAATGGGTTAGGTCAAGCTAAAATTGGAATGCAAAAATTAAATGAAGTTGCTTTAGATCTTAACTCCATTGTTTCATAACAGTTCCAAGACATGAACTTTTTTAATTAGGATTGAGGAGAGGAGAAACCTAAATGTACCCTATATCATCAGACTTATGTTAAATTTTAATCGTTTAAGGTATTGGATTATTGGTGGATACTTAATTCCAATTGTACTGTTTGTATTGGTAACGGGAATTGTATCTTTTAATGTTGAAAAAGTCCGTAAAACGGCTCTGGAAGTCGAAAGATATAATGATGCCATGCAAGTCATTAATAATTTAGCTTCAGCAACAAAAGACATAACAATTGCTGCACGAGGATATATTTTAAATAAAAATTCTCAATCCAATCAATTATACCAAAATGCTCAATCTCGTTATGAAATAGCTTTAAAAGATTTAAAACCTTTAATTCCCGATGGCGAAGCCCTGAAAGATGTAGAGACTTTAAATCAATTGATGGCTGAATTAGAAGAATACTATACCTTATTATTTCAATTAATTAATGATAATCAAGTTGACCAAGCCTTAGAAATTTGGAAGCAAGGAAAAGGCACTACACTATCCACCAGTATTCTGGAGATCACTCAAAACATTATTGCCTTAGAAACCCAACAAGCCGAAGAACAACATCAACGACAAAATCAAGCTTTAGATAATCTTCTCAATACAGTTTGGAGCGCAACTGCAATCGCTTTATTCTTGTCAATTTTCCTAGGAATTGGACTCATTACCTTAATCTTAAAACGGATTAATCAAGAGGCGTTCCAAATTCTACAAGCGTCCCAGGAATTAGTTACTATTATGGAATCTCAAGAACGAGTTACGGCACAGCAAGCAACTTCCGTGAATCAAACCACAGCCAGTATGGATGAATTGGGTGCATCTTCTCGTCAATCTGCCGAACAAGCCGGAACAGCTTCTGCTGGAGCTAATCAAGTTTTACTCTTAGCAGGGGGAGGTTCTCAAAGACTCTGGGTAGAAACTGAGATTAATCAGAGTTTAAAATTTAAAATGGAACAAGTGCAACAACAAATTATGCGCTTAAGTGAACATTTAGGGCAAATTTATAGTATTACTAATGTGGTGACGGATTTGGCAAATCAAACTAATATGTTAGCGTTAAATGCTTCGGTAGAAGCCGTTAGAGCCGGAGAAAATGGTAAAGGATTTGGTGTAGTTGCCACGGAAATTCGGAAACTAGCCGATCAAAGTCGCAAATCGGCTGAAAGAATTAGTTCGATTGTTACTGATATTCAAACCGCCGCCAATCTGACAGTAAGAGTCACAGAAGACGGATCTAAATCCGTACAAGATATTGTCCGAGCGATTAATGATGTGGCAGTTAATTTACAACAAATTTCTCTCAATACCAAACAACAATCCATTGCGGTTGAACAAGTAGTTGATGCGATGAATAACTTAAATTTTGTCGCCAAAGAAATGGCAACCAGTATCAACCAAACAAAACAAGGGATTGAAAAATTAAATGAAACTGCAAAAAACCTGCAAACCCTCGTTTAATCGTCCACAATTGAATTAGAGTCAAAGGATTAACCACCCATGATGATTGAAGATGATGAACTGCGAGAAGTTTTTAAAACCGCCAGTGCAGAACATTTGCAAAACTTGAATGACGGATTGTTGTATCTGGAGAAAAATCCCCATGACCAGATAAAACTTGAAGAATTATTACGAGAAGCCCATAGCCTGAAAGGGGATGCAGGAATGTTAGGGGTAAAGGATGTTGCCACTTTAGCCCATCAAATTGAACATTTATTAGGAGGATTAAAACGTCAAGAAACGATCCTTTCTGCTGAATTGGTTGATCGAATTTCCCATGGAATTGATGCGATGGGTCAATTGGTTCATGCAGCCGTGACCGGAGAACCTTCGGGAATTAATACCTTTCATAGTCTTGCCTATTTGATGGGTGCTAAACCCGCTACTCCGGCTGCTGCTGTAAAACCTGAACCGGACGCTCCTGCTCCTGTAGTGGTGGAAACTTCAGAAGAAGATAAAATTGCTCCCGTTACGATTCTCCAGCCTCCTACCCCCAGTCCAGAGCCTGTTTCCTCGACTCTCTCCGAGCCTAAAGTTCCCGTCACGACAACCCCGGAAGCCGCGTATAAAATTGAAACTATTCGAGTTCCGACCAGTAATTTAGATGGGTTAATGACTCAAACCGGAGAATTAACCGTAACAAAAATTCGCATTGCCCATCGATTAAGTGAAATTGAAGAAATTACCAGCTTATGGGAAGAATGGAGTCGAGATGCGTTTGTAAATCGCTTTATTGTTCATGACTTAGAAAATCGTCTTAATCATCAAAATTCCGGTAATGGAACAATGGGGCAACTGCAAAATTATTATCATCGCAGTGCGGAACGTTTAGAACAGTTGGGACGATTAATTAATCAACTCAGAAATACTTTTTCCGAAGATATTGCCCGTTTAGAAATGATTAGTGACGAACTTGAAGATGGAGTTCGGACGCTGCGATTATTACCGTTATCGACGATTTTTAATTTATTTCCCCGGATGGTACGGGATTTAGCAAGACAACAAGGTAAACAAATTGAATTAGTGATTTCGGGTGGAGATACCCGTGCGGATAAACGAATTTTAGAAGAAATGAAAGATCCGCTCATGCACATTTTAAGAAATGCCATTGATCATGGAATTGAAACCCCAGAAGAACGAGAAAAAAATGGTAAGTTTCCCGTAGCAAAAATTGAGTTAAAAGGGTATCAAACGGCAACCCATGTTGTGCTAGAAGTCAGGGATGATGGTCGAGGTTTAGATATCGAACAAATTAAACAAACTGCTTTAAAACGGGGAATTTGTCAAGCAGAAGAATTATTAGGTATGACTCCCCAACAAATTAATAGTTTAATTTTTACTCCGGGTTTTACCACCCGCACCGTTGTTACCCAAGTCTCAGGACGGGGGGTTGGTATGGATGTGGTACGAACCAATGTAGAACGATTAAAAGGAATTATTCAAGTTGATTCTTCTCCGGGAAAAGGTTGTTTATTTCGGATTCAATTAGGCACAACCTTAGCCACGGCTCATGTTTTAATTGTGTCTGTTCAGGGCATTTCTTATGCCATTCCTGTAGAATTTGTTCAAATGACTCGGCTGGTCATGTCCCATGAAATTTTTGCAATTGAAGGGCGAGAAACGATTGTTTTTGAAGATCAACCGATTTCTGTAGCCAAACTCGCAGATTTATTAGAAATTCGTTTAATTCAATCTGAAGTTGATGCGGAAAAAACACCGTCTACTGAGACAAAATCTCGCAGTTCTGCTTCCTCATCCTTTCTTCAAAGTTTCGCTAAAACGTCTATTTCTTCGGGTAATCTTGAACAAAGCTTTTCCCCTCGAAACCTCAATAAGACTGAAACTTCTGACCCGGTTGATATTCCTTTACCTTGCATTATTTTGAAAGTGGGGGAAGAGAAATTAGGATTATTTGTCGATGCTTTAATTGATGAGCAGGATGTTGTGCTAAAACCCCAAAGTCAATTATTAAAGCGGGTCAGAAATGTCGCAGGTGCAACGATTTTAGGAACGGGGGAAGTGTGTATTATTTTAAGTCCCCAAGACTTAATTAAATCTATTCGCAAACAAGCTGGTGTCATTCCGTCTGCAACTCGGCGAGCACCTTTAAATATTCAGGAGTCTTCCTCCCATAAACCTGTAATTTTATTAGTAGAAGATTCCATTGCGACTCGTACTCAAGAGAAACGAATTTTAGAATCTGCGGGTTATGAAGTGGTAACAGCCGTTGATGGGTTAGATGGGTTTAATAAACTCTCGACTCGTGCTTTTGATGCGGTGGTTTCTGATATCCAAATGCCTAATCTTGATGGGTTAAGTTTAGCTGCCAAAATTCGACAAAATCAAGACTATAGTGAATTGCCGATTATTCTTGTTACTTCCCTGGCGTCGGATGAAGATAAACGCAAAGGAGCAGAAGCAGGAGCAAATGCGTATATTACGAAAGCGTCCTTTAATCAAGAAGTCTTGATAGAGACTTTAAAAAGACTGGTATGATCAAAGTCAGTGTTGACTGTTGACCCTTGACCGTTGACTGTTAACCGTCAACTGACAACTGACAACCACTTGACAAATGCCAATTCGAGTTCTCCTAGTTGAAGATTCGACCGTTGCTTTAATTATTCTGAAACGAATTTTATCGATTTCTCCAGACCTTTGTATTGTGGGAACGGCTCAAACCGGAAAGGAAGCATTAACATTAGTTCCCACTTTACAACCGGACGTGATTTGTACAGATTTTCATATGCCCCAAATGAACGGACTGGAATTTATCCAGGAAGTTATGGTACTCTATCCTCGTCCGATTTTAGTAATCAGTGCTTCCGTTCAAACCGATGATACTCATAATGTTTTTCAACTGTTAAATGCTGGGGCTGTTGATGTGTTTCCCAAGCCAAAAACAGGTTTAGCTTCTGATTATGAGTTAATTGGACAGGAATTAATTCAAAAAATTAAAGTGCTTTCTGGGGTGAAAGTTTTTACTAAACATCGTAAATCTCAACAGACCTTAAATCCCTTACCCTTGAATAACCGCCTCTCTATTCCTCCTACTCCTTCCCCTTTACCCGTTACAAAACCAAAAGTTTCTTCTCCTTCCCCGATCTCAAATCGGACTGATAATCCACAGGTTCCTTTTGTCTCTTCTAAAATGATTAAAATGCTGGCTATTGGTGCCTCGACGGGTGGCCCCCAAGCCTTACATACTATTTTGACCCAACTTCCCAGTAATTTTCCTGTTCCGGTGGTTTGTGTTCAGCATATTAGTGAGGGATTTTTGCAAGGATTGGTGACTTGGCTGGATGGGGAATGTCGTTTATCGATTAAAATTGCGACACCAGGGGAACTACCCCATGCAGGATGTGTTTATTTTGCCCCAGAAGGGCATCATTTAGAATTTAGTCGCAATGGTCGCTTTGCTTACTCCACTGCACCCCCTCTGGCCGGCCATCGCCCTTCGGTGACAACCACGTTAGAATCTGTTGCCCAATTTTATGGCAGCAATAGTGCGGGGATTTTATTAACGGGAATGGGACGAGATGGCGCCGATGGTATGAAAGCGATTGCTGAGGTGGGAGGTTTAACCATTGCCCAAAATCAGGACAGTTGTGTTGTCTTTGGAATGCCCGCAGAAGCCATCACGTTAGGGGCAGCCCAATATATTCTATCTGTTAATGAGATTGCACCATTCCTGTTAAATCGAGTCAAGGGATTGAGTTAATTGTTGACCGTGCTATCTACTTAATTTCTTACTATATTTTTGAATTAAGGACTATTAATATGAACTTGAAGAAGAATTTTAAACAAGAGGGTAATCAGCCAAATCCTATTTTTAAAAGTTTTAAAATATTGGGTTTAATTGGAACCTCTTTTTTAATTAATTTCCCGGCTTTAGCGCAAATTAATTTAGCGACGTTGATGGATATTATTGGGAATAATAATGAAGTCTTTATTGAAGAGCAAGTAGCTCAAGTTCCAGAACAAGCATCATTAGGACAAAATATCAGAACAGAACAAGCTCGTGCTCAAATTGATTTTAATACAGGGGCGACGGGACGGATGGCGGAAAATTCTAAAATTATTGTGGGTCAATGTGTGGAAGTCCAAGAAGGCGTTTTAATTGCTTCTGGCCCTGCTAATGGTTGTCTTTTAGAGTTTGCAACGGGAGTCCAAGGCACGATTTATATGTTAAATGTAGACAGAAATAATAATACGAATAGTAATACAGGAACGATTCGGGTTTTGGAAGGTGAAATTCAATTATCGTCACGAAATAATCCGAATGATCCTAATCCCATCACGATTCAAGAAGGACAAAAAGTTTCCAATTTAACGCAGGGTTTAGCTTTATCTCAAGTTTCGGTTCAACGCATCAGTAAACAAGAATATGAAGACATCATTACAGGGCCCTTATTCCAAGGGTATAAAACTCCCCTTCCCAATGAAGATAAGCTGAATGAGGTTTGTAAACGACTCTACGGAAATTGTCGTCCCGTAGGCGGAAATGGCCCAGTTCGGGGGTTATGGTAAAGGGTGCGTAAGCTGTGTACACGGATTTTACCTTCAACAATTAACCGTCAATATCCGATTTAATACCGCTTCATCGCCCTTTCCATGGTTCGTTTATCATCCCGTTGGCGAATATCTTCCCGTTTATCGTGGAGTTTCTTACCGCGACCAACGGCGATGTCAATTTTAACTCGTCCGCCTTTGAGATACATTTTCAAGGGAACTAATGTTAATCCCTTTTGTTCGACTTGTCCTAAAAGTTTATTAATTTCTTCTTTATGCAGCAACAGTTTGCGGGTGCGACGAGGATCATGATTAAAATAACTACCCGCTTTCTCAAAGGAGGATATATGGGCATTCAACAGCCATGCTTCACCTCCCCGAATTAAGGCATAGGCATCTTGCAGGTTAACTTTACCCGCCCGAATCGATTTGACTTCCGTTCCCTGAAGGGCGATTCCCGCCTGATACGTCTCTAAAATTTCGTACAGATAGCGGGCTTTGCGGTTGTCGCTAACAATTTTATATCCTTCACTGTTTTTGCTCATATTCTCAATTTAGCAGATTTCCCCACAATTAGTAATCCTGAGAAAAATATTAATTTTGTTAGTGTTGGGTCGTTCACACCATTGATTTTAAGTGATCAGCGACGATTTTTAAGTTCGCCATTCCAATTTTAACTTGGGAAATTCCGGCGGTTGTTTCTTGGACAGCACGATTAAGTTGATTCATCCCTGTAACTACTTGTTCAATCGCCCGTTCCTGATCTTTAGCACAATTTAAACTTTGTTGATTATCTGAAACAACATGGCGCATCATTTCATTCATACCCATAAATGTTTGAGAAATTTTATGAGTCATTTGTACCCCTTGTTCTACAGCTTCCTTGCCTACATGGGTGACTTTAACTGTAGCATCTACGGCGGTTTCAATATCATTAACTAAGATATCAATACTACTTGCAGATTTTTGACTTTGATTGGCGAGATCTCTAATTTCAGAGGCGACAATACTAAATCCTTGATTCTGAGTATCTGAGCGCACCCACTCAATCCGAGCATTTAAGGCTAAAACATTAGTTTGATTCGCAATGTGACTGACTAAGGTAGAAATTTGGCTAATTTGTTCCGCATGATATTGTAAATTGAGCATTTTTTCAGAAATCTGGTTGACTTTCTGATTTAAGATCTCCATTCTGGTTTTAATATCAGCAATTAACTGATGATTCCGTTCAATTAAATTTAAGGATTCCTGGGCATAAAAAACGGTATGTTCAGATTTTTGATAGGATTCTTGATAGGCATTATTTAAAGATTCCATCAAGCTTTTCGTTTGCTGAACGACGCTAGATTGTTGTAGAGAAAGTCGTTCCTGTTCGTCCACAACGGCTGCAATTTCTGTGGAAGAGACAACAATATTATTAATAATGGTTTCAAAGGTTGAAATAATGCCCCGTCTAATCACGAGAAATCCCAAGGGAGAACCGACTAAGATTGCTAGAAATAAAAGGGGTAAAAATATTTGTAAAGTTTGTTGATAAATTAAAGCGGATTTTTGACGTTCTTCGGCTGCAATTTCTAATTGAATATTACTTAATTTTTCTAATTTTTCAGTCAGGGGATCAATTACTTGATATAAAGGATTTATAGATTTATTAACTTGAGATTTCTTTCTTTCTTTTAATACTTGTTTTACCTTTTGGATTTGATAATCTGCATCAATAAATAATTTTTCTATTTCATTAACTAACTGTTTTTCTTTTTCCTCTAATTTAGTATTTTTATAAGCTTTCCATTGTTTTTTGATATCAATTTCAGCTTGATTCACAGATCTTAAAGCGTCCTCCATCGATAAAATATTAGCATTGACTTTATTAACGGAATCAACAATATCAACTGCATAAGAATCTGAAACAATTTTTAATTGTTGTAATGGCACAACCCGATCATCATAAATCGTTGAAACTTGATGATCTATTTGTTGAAAAGAATACAAAGAATAGGAACCCATGATCACTAATGTTACTAAGGGAATACCACAGCCAATATAGAGTTTTTGACCTAATTTCATCGCTTTGTCTCCTTTATTAAGATAGCAACTGTCAAAACAGCAAGGAGATTAATGATCATAGCAATTTTATATTTTGAAGTATCCTACTTTACTCTGATCTCCTATCTTCTGACTTCTGCTATACCTTAGTTCTAACATTTAATTCTTCAGAACCCTTAAAATTAGTATTTTAATAATCCTTATTTTTTGATAATAAAAATCCCTCCGTAATCATACAGAGGGATCAAATTGATCAAATTTTCACGAATAGCCTGAAAACTCGTTTTCGTTAGCTGCGGTCAGCGGCCGCCACAGGTTCAAAACTGGGAACCACTAACTCATCGTTTTGCTTGGTTAATTGGTTATACAAGCGTTCGGTATTCGGGAAATTCGCCGCAGGTAAGGTCGGATAACGACGATAGGGAACGGTATCTTCCCCGAACAGTTGAGCATATTCCACACTGTTCACCATGGCGTTAATAAATCCTTTCAAGCCGTTAGCCGCCAGGATTTGGTTATACACCCGGATTTCTGCTTGGTTAAGCGGTGCACGACCTAAGAAGTGCTTGGTTCCCAACTCAATCACCTTCGTATTCGGATAGGGGGTATAGAACTCCTTGATATACAGAGAAGTGCTTCCCAACGCCTCAACGAACTCTTTCAGGTTAATTTCATTGTTCCCCAGTTTACTTTCGAGCACAGTAAACTCGTTCTTAATGACATAGGGATCAATATCGCGTTCAAAGATTTGACGATAAACCGCTTGAATTAAAGTGTTTAGTGCCACTTTATCCGTCGTTGTCGTCAGCTTGAACACTTTGCTTTGTTGACGCCGCTTACTGACGCCTTGAGCGATGCGATTGTCTAATTCAATCTCACCCTTAATTTCAGGCGTACCCAGTTCGATAAACCGAGGCGTGATCACTTCCTCCACCATCGGTTTTTTCTCAGCAAAGGCAGCAACACGACCTGTCCGCAAGGACACACCACCCGGAGTCAAATACCGTTCATAAGGAACCGTATCTTCCCCAAAGGCTTCGTTGTATTCCTGACTATCGAGAATTGCATCCACCAAAGCATAGAAGCCTTTTTTGGAGCAAAGATCGAAGTAGGCGTTCATTTCCTGACGACCGTAGGTGGGACGACCTAACAGACGACGATGGATGTATTCAATCGCTTTACATACATACAGCGATGTCCAATACATCTTGCGGAAGACATCAGACTTAGCCAGGATGCGAATAAACTCCCGAACGGTAATATCGCCGTTTTCCAGCTTAATTTCAGCAACAGTTTGGCGTTGACCCGCATAGAGTTCCCGACCAAAAACCTGCCGATAAACAGCCTGAATTAACGCTTGGGTAGAGGTTTCGGAGTAATTAACATTAGTTCCTTTGCTGCTACCACTGCGCTTGAACCGACTGCTAATATAACCTCCGGGCAGTTGATCCAGTTTGAACACTTTGGGCCCCAGAGAACCGGGATTGTTCCCCCGTGCGGCAGGGTTGCTTAACTGGTTATCAATACCTGCCCCATTGCGAATCAGAATCCGACGGGTATCTTTACCAAAGGGTGCTGGACGATTGCTAGGATTACGGGTTTCTTTCGGGAAAATTGCACCGAACTGGATTTCCAGAGGATCATTCCCGGTTCCGTAAACGTGCTGATCCCGCAGAGGTTGTTTGTAGTCTGCGAACAGCGTTACAAACTGGGGCACTTTGCGGAAGGGAGCACTGTAGTTAAACAGGTCAATTTGCGGCCCCCAGTTGCGACATTCTTGGGCTTCTTGACCCAAGCCGCGCAAATAGGGAACGGTTTCTTCCCCGAAATAATCCGAATATTCTTGAGAATCCACCATTGCATCCACTAAGGGGCCTAAGCCACCTTTGGACACAATCGAGAAATATTTGCTAAATTCTTCAGGAGAACTTAAACCCCGACCCAGGAAGTGACGGGCTGCCAGTTCCACCACCCGACTATTGACAAAGGGTTGATAGAACTGTTTCCGGTATAACGGAGATTTACCTAAACGGCGGATAAACTCTTTAGTCGAGATTTCGCTGTTTTTTACTTTGGATTCTAAGTCGGAAATCCCCAAACTGTAGGCGCGGGTAATATCCCGTTCAAACACTTGGCGATAGGCGGCTTTCACCACATCTTGTTTTTCCGTCGCAGACAGTCCCGGTTTCATCACAAACTTCTGACGTCGCTCGGCGGCGTTGAAGTAAATTTGAGGCAGTGCTAACCCTTGGTGGTCACTGCTAGGACGTTGCCGTACTTTATTAGCAGGTGCTGACGCTTCAAATTCTGTGATTAACACATTGAAGTATTGCAGGGCGATTTCTTGGGCATCTTTATCGCCTTTCAAATAGCCTAACGCTGCCCGACGCATTTCTTGGAGGGCCACTAAAGTCGCCGCACTAGAACAGGCATTTTCAATAATTTCCCGCAGTCCCCGCACGTTAACGGCGATCAGATTCGGATCTCCGGCAACAATTGCGTAGGTTGTATAACGCAAGAACCAGCTTAAATCCCGCAGGGATTTGGTCATGTTCCCAGGGCCATAACGAGAAACGTTAATTGGCCGGAACCCAGGGGGTAAAAATACGGCTGGCCCTGCTCCCGCATCCACAAAAATTGATCTTAAACCCTCGAACAGACCGCCACCTTTGTTATCCACATAGGAAATAGTTCCCAGTTTCATGCCTTCGGTGAGGTTGACTTCACCCCCCCCAACTGTGGCCATTGCCATAGTGGGAGTTTCCGTCGGTTTCTCCAAGAATGCTAGAGGTGAACCGCCCGTGAAAATCCGGTTCGCGGCACGGGAGACAATCAATTCGGCGTTTTGCGTCAGAATTTGAGCAATTTCTAAACGTTTTGCGCCAGAACTGAAATAGGTTGCCAGTTCACTTAATTCGCTTTTACCCAAAAAGCGATCTTGTTGCTCCGCTTGGGAAATGGTTGCAACGGGTACGGTTTGATAGAGTTGCGGACGCGCAACTGAGCTTCCACCACTTGCCTTTACACTCATTCGATCTCTGTCGCTCCCTATCTGAATCGTTACAGCATGGAACCTGAAGTATGGTACTGTTCTCAAACAATAAACGGATTAGTTTTGGCTAAATATAAGAATGCCTTCCACCCGATCATCGTGCTTGAGTTGTTGCCAGTTTAATCTTTCAGATTAAAATGAATTTTGGCTGATTACCAGACATTTATAAAAAAGCGTACCGACAATTATTGTATAGACTTGGGTGATGTTATCTGAGAAAAAAGAATAAGTTTTGTTACGCTCTCAGAGGTCGGTTGTGGGTTGTCGGTCAACCGTCAACCGCAGCACCCAACAGCCAATGGTCAACATGAATCAATCTTAATGCTTAATTGAGTTAAAACGATGGAAGAAGTTAGTTCTGCGGTTAAACGGCTTTATGATACCTATCCCTTTCCTCCTGACCCCCTGTTAGATGAACCGCCTCCAGGGTATAACTGGCGATGGTCTTGGCCAGCAGCTTATAGTTTTTGTACAGGCCAAAAGCCCCAACATCTTGATATTCGCATTTTAGATGCAGGCTGTGGGACGGGTTCGAGTACGGAGTATTTAATTCAACTCAACCCAGAAGCCTCGGTGCTGGGAATTGATTTAAGTGAAGGGGCCATCCAAACGGCGCAAGAACGCTGTCGTCGGTCTGGAATTTCTACCCCCGGTACACCCTCACCTGAATTTCGGCGTTTAAGTCTTTATGATGCAACCCAGTTAGAGGGACATTTTGATTTTATTAACTGTGTTGGCGTTTTGCACCATTTACCTGATCCGATTCGAGGCATTCAAACCTTAGCATTAAAATTAGCCCCTGGCGGGTTAATGCACATTTTTGTTTATGCTGAATTGGGACGCTGGGAAATTCAATTGATGCAGAAAGCGATCGCATTGTTACAAGGAAATAAACAAGGCGATTATAAAGATGGGGTCAAAATTGGTCGTCAAATTTTTGAAGCTCTCCCGGAAAATAATCGGTTAGTCAAATATGAATCTCAACGCTGGGGGCTGGAAAATCAACGAGATGAATGTTTTGCTGATATGTATGTTCATCCCCAGGAAATTGACTACAATATTAATAGTTTATTTGAGTTAATTGATGCGTCAGGTTTAGAATTTATTGGATTTTCTAATCCTAATTATTGGAATTTAGATCGATTAATTGGAAACTCACCTGAGTTACGCGAACGAGCCAAGGAATTAAGAGATCGTCAACGATATCGTTTAATTGAACTTCTTGATCCTGAAATTAGTCATTATGAATTTTTCCTCGGACGTTCACCCTTACCCCGGAATACCTGGTCAAATGATCAAGCGTTATTAGCCGCAATTCCTGAGCGCAGTCCTTGTATGAATGGCTGGCCGAGTCAAAATTTGTTTGACTACAATTATCAAATTGTAAGTTTATCTGATGCCGAATTTGAGTTTCTGAAAGCTTGCGATCAAACTGCCGAATCTCCTCGAACAGTAGGGGAAATTTTAGCTCAAAGTCAACTGGATTTAGACGGAGTGCGATCGCTGATTACTCGACAATTCATTTTGTTATCAATACATCAGGATTAACCCAAAAGTTAACAGCAAACGTCTAAAATGATAGAGAGAACTCACACAGTATCTTTGCTCCCTCGAACCTTCTTTGTGATCACCCCAATTCCCCGTTAAGCCACGTAGTAAGCCCTTCAGGGCTTTCTTCCTCTGGCTGAATGACTAAATCACCAGCCTTCGTCGATACTCTTTTGTAGTAAGCCCTTCAGGGCTTTCTTCCTCTGGCTGAATGACTAAATCACCAGCCTTCGTCGATACTCTTTTGTAGTAAGCCCTTCAGGGCTTTCTTCCTGTCTTCATTAACCCCTTAAAACGGGTTTTAGCGTAGAGGGGGTTACATAGCGCGTCTCTCTACTGAAATTTATTTCAAGGCTTTTAACCTTAAAAGGAACAATGGTAAAATCCCCCACCTTTTCCGCCATCAAAGGTCGGGGATTTAACTAAAATCAATGATTTTGTCTTATAATAATCAGAAAATCCCTGACTTGTCCCTTTGTGACGGTATAGAAACATCTTGCAGTAAAATTGTATAATATCAATTCATTATTTTTATCCATCATTATGAAATGTTTTAACCCTGATTGCCTTCACCAAAATACTCAACTTACTAATTTTTGTCAGAAATGCGGACAAAAGTTATTATTAACTGAACGTTATCGCGCCCATAGTTATCTTGGAGAAGGTGGTTTTGGGCGGACTTTTATTGGTGTTGATCAAAATAGAAGAAATAGCTCCTGTGTGATTAAGCAATTTTTACCTTTATCACAAAATAGCGGTGCATTGCAAAAATGTATTCAACTATTTGAACAGGAAGCAGAGCTATTAGAAAAACTAGGTAAACATCCCCAAATTCCTGATTTATTGGCTTTTTTTGAACAGGATGGTAAGTTGTATTTAATTCAAGAATATATAGAAGGTCAAGATTTACTCAAAGAATTAAAACAACAGGGAATATTTAACGAAACGAAGCTCAAGTCTTTTTTAGTGGAAATGTTACCTATTTTGGATTTTATTCATAATAAGTCTATTATCCATCGTGACATTAAACCAGAAAATATTATTCGTAGAAAAAATAAATTAGATCCTACTATCTATGGACAAATTAGCGATTTAGTGTTAATAGATTTTGGTGTTTCCAGGCAAGTTAGCGCGACTATTATGACCCGTATGGGAACTGTGACAGGCACTCCCGGCTATGCGTCACCGGAACAATTGAGAGGAGTAACGAATGCTTCTAGTGATATGTATAGCTTGGCAATTACTGCTATTAGATTATTAACAGGTGTCTTTCCTCAAGAAAGAAATGGAACCTTGGTTGATGAGATTTTTGACCACTATAATTTAGGTTGGGTTTGGAAGGAATGGTTAAGCAAAAATCGCCTATCTATTAGTCAAAATCTGGCTAGTGTTTTGGATAAAATGTTAGCGGATAAACCTAGCGATCGCTTTGGGTCTGCTCAGGAAGTTTTAACTGCTATTGGACAACGCAGTTTCGCTCCGTTACCTCAACCCCAACCTGCTCCAAAACCTAATATTAAGTTACAAACTTCTAAAGCTAATTTTACCAAACTAGACCAACTTTTATCAACAGAAAAATGGAAAGAAGCTGATCAGGAAACTGGGAGAGTTATGTGTCAAATTATGGGGAGAGAAAAAAAAGGTTGGTTAACGACAGATAATTGTCGCAATTTTCCTCGTGAAGAATTAGGCATTATTGACCAATTGTGGTTAAAATATTCTGAGGGCAGATTTGGTTTTTCTGTGCAGAAACAAATCTGGTTGGAAGAAGGTGGGAAATTAGATGGAAACTGGGATGCGGCTACTTTCGAGAAACTTGCGAACCGGGTTGGATGGATGGAAAAAGGAAAGTGGTTGAATTACGAACAATTGACCTTTAATAAAAATGCACTTCCGGGTCACCTTCCCTGTAATGTTTTTGGTTCTTGTGGCGGTGGGTGGGTTCTTCTCTCTTCTCTAAACTCTAACACATAAGGTATTCATCGCAATCCAAAATATTTGATCTTAAAGTAGTGAGTACGAAGTTATAAGGTTTTCCGCGTTTCATTACCTGTCATGATATGAGGGATACGGTTGATTAAGGGACGAAATATAATTTCTCCTTAGAATTAAATCAAACAATGTATAAATAACTACAGAAATCAGCATCAAAACATGATTTTTGACACACTACTCCTATAAGGAAACCGGGCTAAAAAAAACCTGGTTTCCAGCATTGTCAATAATGAATATAATTATTTAAAAATTCGGCTACCGATTTTTTGTTATAACAATTAGCGAAAATAAACTTTTCCGAAACTTCCACAATTTCAGGATTATTTTCTCGCCAAATTTCATAAAATCTTTTAGCTTCCTCATCGGGTTGATGAGGTTTTTTATTCTGAGGAGAAGCTTTCTTAATTCTAGTTAACTTAGGTAATAATTTACTCCCCCAATGAAAGCCTTTAGACTGCTTTTCTGGGGGCTTGTATTTATAACAGAAATTACGATATTTTTCCGCACACTCTTCTAAGTTTTCTCCCAAAGCCAAAAAAGCAGGATGCCAAGTAGTAATACCATCATCACTTAATCTTTCATAAACACCATAATTACTAAAATCATAGAAAAAGCCCTTTTGCATTCCCGCCGATTGGGGGTTAGCATGGATATATCTAAGAGTATTTAAAGCCCTTCTTTGATCACTACTAGGAAAACTTGTACTATGGTATCTTTTTTCCCAAAAATGTCCCGTACGTTTTAACATTCGATTAAAACACATAGCACTATACCAGTTAAGATAGTGCATGATTTTCGGTACATCTTCTGTTTTTTGAGGTTCAATTAAATAGTGAATATGATTGGACATTATACATAAAGAATAAAGCTTAAAATCATATTTAATAATTGCTTTTTTGAGAATGTATAAGAAAACTTGACGACATTCTAAACGAGTCAAGCGAAACTCACGATTATTACAACGGGAGGTAATATGATAGGAATAGGGCATTTTCAATTTGGGAGTGATTCAGTCTATCATTAGAAAATCGGGATAAAGATACCCGACTCAAATTAAATCTACAATTCAAAATCGATGGAAGATCCCCAAAACAATCGTATTATCCCGATTAGGATTGTGGCTGGAATTGCCACTGTTTTAGTTGCTGTGGGTGCAGGGATAACCTGGTGGACATCAACGTCTCGTTCTCCCCAAGAACCCGTTATTTCTTCCCCGGATACAACCTCACCCAGTCCTCTAATTTCTCCTTCTCCATCACAAACCGTTGAAAAAACCGTTGCCATTTATTGGGTGAAGGATACCAACGGTAAACAGACCATCGTTTCTCAACCTGTACAAATTCAAGCCCAAAATGATCCAACGGCATTTTTAACCGTCGCTTTTGAGCGATTATTAACAACTTCTCCCGATGCGAATCAATTCAATGAAATTCCCAAAGGAACAACAATTCAGAAGTTAACCACTAACAATGATGATGTTTATATAGATTTGTCCCCAGAATTTACTCAAGGTGGGGGGAGTGCATCAATGACCGGACGACTGGGACAAGTGGTGTATACCGCGACAACCCTCAACCCGAATAGCAAAGTGTGGCTTTCCGTGGGCGGTAAACCATTAACCGTTTTAGGCGGAGAAGGGTTAGAAATTCCTCAACCCATCACTCGCCCCATTTTCGAGAAAGAATTTTTACCTGTTCCCTAATAGCCCGTTTTTAATCCGGTTTAATTCGCATTAAAGGTTGACCATATTCAACCGGGGAACCATTCTGAATCAAAATTTCCATGACTTGGCCAGAAAATTCCGCTTCTATTTCGTTCATCAACTTCATAGCTTCAATAATACAAACGGTCTGACCCGTCGAAATCCGATCACCCGTTTCCACAAAAGGCGGTTCATCGGGGGCAGGAGAACGATAGAACGTTCCCACCATTGGGGACGTAATTTCAACCCACTTAGATTCAGTCGAAGTCGGTGGGGGAGGCGGTGATACAGTTGGGCTAGATGCAGGGGACGTTCTGCCAACGGAATCAACAGCAGTGGGAACCACCGGAGACGAAACCAACTGTGAACTAACCCCTGCATCCGTTAACAGCGTCTCAACGGAAGGCAGAGTCCCAGAACTGAGCGAAATTTCTTTGCGAACAGTCAGTTCAAAATCTGCGCTTTTGAGCGTTAGCTCTGAAATATTGGTTTTATCGAGATCAGCCAGCAGTTCACGAAGCTGGTTCAAATCTAGTTGCACAGTTGGTACGTCTCCCCTAAATTTGCAATCTATCTTGATTTAGTCTGTTGGGTGGCTATACGAGCAATAACCCAACATTCTAAATGCCTTGTGTTTTTGTCTAAGTTTGGCACGCTTAAAATATCAAATCATGGTTCGGTGAGTCTTTATTCTCGACCTTGATAACTGTCAGTCCGGGTATCAATCCGAATCCGTTCTCCTCTAGCAATAAATAAGGGAACCATCACTTGAGCGCCTGTTTCCACAATAGCGGGTTTTGTACCCCCTGTTGCTGTGTCCCCTTTGACTCCGGGATCGGTTTCAATGACTTCTAAGGTGACAGAGTTGGGGAGTTCAACTTCCAGAACCTGCTCTCCCCAGCGAACAACGTTAACGGTCATTCCATCTTTAAGATATTTCACGCGATCGCCAATTTCACTTGCCTTTAAACGGGCTTCTTCATAGGTTTCCATATCCATAAAGACGTATTCTTCCGCGTCTTTATAGGTATGTTGCATTTCGCTTTTTTCCAGGGTCGCTTGAGGAACCGTCTCTCCCGCCCTAAAAGTGCGCTCTACCACATTCCCGTTTTGTGCGTTTTTGAGTTTTGTCCGTACAAAAGCAGAACCTTTTCCGGGCTTAACGTGAAGAAATTCTACTACACGCCAGACTGACCCATCTAATACAATTGTGACACCTGTGCGAAAGTCGTTACTGGAAATCATAAGAAAAATTGTGGGACGTTTGGAAACTGCGTTTTTTTAGAGCGCAGAGGAAAAACGACTCAGGGGAATAAATTCCCCGTGAAATATTGTTGCCACCTGGGAGTTGCTTTACTCGGTGTACTTTTGTGATGTACTTTCAACGGGACAGTTACCGTCTCAAGTATTGCAACTCTCCACGCACAACAGTTTGCTCAAAAGAGCCTCCCATTACTGGGGTAATGTTCGCTTCGCCAAGATTATCTGAGCTTGTTAGGCTAACCACACTGTCTTACCCCTCGTAAAACTGTTTAATGATTGACGATAGAGCCACAAACTAGCGACGCATTTGTGGGTATCTTGACTCAGATAACGTAGCCAGTTAAGGCTTAGGCTGGTCAGCTACCTAAAGAGGAGGCAGACCCATCTCTTTAGAGCGGGGTGCTGACGCAAGCTAATACCTGGGCAGAATAATCGGCATCTTATTTTACCCTTCAATGGGGAACAGGGGATTAATTTTTTTAGGATGACTGGTGACGGAATAATGGCAAGATCAGTAAAGAGAACAAACGTTAAGATTTATGTTGCATTTGCCCAATTCCATGAAAAACACCTATAAACATTGGTTGAGAACGAGTTTGGTGGCTGTACTGCTGTTTACCCTATCCCTAGGTCTGAGTGCGGCTTGGTGGGAGGGTGGGAGTCCACCAAAACGAGAAAGTATTTTACCTCAAGGAAATGCGATCACCGATGGTTCGGCACTATTACGCTATGCTCTGCCCATTGATAACGAAGCGGTCAGAAAACTGCAATCGAGTTTAGAATCCATTGCGTCTCAACTGCGAGGAAAGCGTTGGAATAATATCAATGGAGATATTACCCTCGCCTCCAGAGTTTTATCGACGCGGGAGGCGGAACTTTTGGCTAATATTCCAGAGGAACGCCAAACCCAAGCTCAAGCTTTAGTTGACCAATTAAAACAAGACATTGATACCCTACGCTCTGCTGTTGAAGTTAAAGATGCGACAACGGTGTTAGCAACCCGGGGAAAAATGTTAGATAGTGTTGGCAAATTAGAAGAATTAATGGTACAGGAATTTCCCTTTGAAGTTCCCGCAGAATATTCTAATTTACCTCAACTCAAAGGTCGGGCTACCGTTGAAATTCAAACGAATAAAGGTAACTTAACCGTTGTCGTTGATGGTTATAGTGCTCCGATTACGGCTGGGAATTTTGTTGATTTAGTTCAACGGGGATTTTATAATAACTTAAAATTCATCCGTTCAGAAGAATCCTATGCGTTACAGGTGGGAGATCCTGATGGAGAAGAAGACGGTTTTATTGATCCCAAAACTGGACAATATCGAGGGATTCCTTTAGAAATTTTGGTTCAGGGAGAAACAGAACCGATCTATAATATTACCTTTGAAGAATCCGGTCGTTATCAAGAGCATCCAGTTTTACCCTTTTCTGCTTTTGGAGCCGTTGCATTAGCCCGTCCAGAAGCTATTTTAGATGGAGGGTCTTCTCAAATTTTCTTCTTCCTTTTTGAGCCGGAATTAACACCTGCCGGACTTAACTTATTAGACGGTCGTTATGCTGTCTTTGGATATGTGACTGAAGGAAAAGACGTGTTAGAACAACTCCGTAAAGGGGATGTGATTGAATCTGCAAAAGTGATTCAAGGGGCAGAAAATCTCGTTGAACCTGCTTAATTAAGGTCAATCCTTAACAGTTGACAGTTGATTTTCAAAAATTAACTGTTAACTGTTAATATTAATTTTATTCCTAGTTTCTATTGTGTTAACTATGGCTATTATTGAATTACTTTCTATTGCTGGATTAGGTGTATTAGTCACCTTGTTAATTGTTAATATCGGAAATAATCGAGAACAACAGCGCCAATTAGATTCCGCATTTTATCGATTAATTGCGGCTCAAGCGGGTCGAGTTTCCCTGATTCAACTCTCTGCTTTAGCCGGAGTGAGTGCCGAAGTTGCCCAAAAATATTTAGATCATCAAGTACAAGTTTTTGCTGCATTTCCTGAAATCGATGATGAAGGAAATACCTTTTATCGGTTTCCTAAACTGCGTTTACCTCCCCGCTTAGAACGAGAATGGTAACAACACTAACTGACTAAAACTCCATAATCTGATATAAATGTTAATTATCAACGCGATAGTCAAACGTCTAAATCTAAAGAGTCAGTATCGTTAGTGCATCTGAACCTATGGCCAGTAAAATTTCATCACTTGTTTTTAACCTCTGTGGAGTGGCAGTAGTAGTGGGTGTTTCGAGTCTCAATCCAGCTTATTCATTGAATATTTCATCAACTTCGGAAACCACTACCAATTCTAATTCTAACCCCGAACAAATCAACTCTTCATTCCAACGGAAGCAATACGGTAAACATCTTGATTGTTTTACATGGCATGATAAAAGTGCTATAGATGGTGGGCAACAAGATCTTGATGGATACTGTAACTTAGAAGGTGTGACACCTAAATTAGAATTCAATGAACCTGCACCTGATGTATCCTCTGATCAACACATTGAAAAAACTGTGATTGATCAAGAAAATATTGATCAAAAAAATCAGGATGCTTCCTCATTTCCATCAACAACGACATCAACATCGGGGTCTAAGAAACAAGGGTCTAAAGAAAAAACTGTCAACTCAGAAAAGACAATACAACTTCCCGGTTTTCAAGATGCCCTTGAATATCAAGCCTTAAATTCATCCTTAGATGAAGAACCTTCTTTTTCAATTCCCATCACTTGGGTTGTGGGAATTGTGATTACATTATCATTAGGATTAACTGTATTTTTGGAACAAAAATGAAAAAATAGGTTTATAGTAACTGCTTTGCCTGATCAATTTTAAGACCTAACTCCCTAGTTCTTTTCCTCACAAGCGGAAGACGAATCATTAGTATTTTTAAATGACTGGGCTATTTAATACTTTTCACCCTACTTGTAGGAAAAGAATTTCAGGGGAGAGGTCTTACAAATCTACCCCTAGCAAAAAATCGTCCTAATTTTCTCAAAAATCCTCTAATTGATCTACTTCAATAACCTTGTTCTCGTCCTTGTTCTAAAATTCGCGCCATCAGTGAAGTTTTTCCCATCTGACGGGGTGCTTTTAAACGAATTAATGCACCGGGATGGCTAATTTCTTGATAACATTGATCTTCATGGGGAACCCGTTTAATATAAAAAGCTGATTCTAAACGGACTTGTCCACTGGGTAATTCAGGTTCTGCGACGGGGAAGGGAGAGGGAATTACTGAAGAATAAAAGGGTTTAATGGAGAGAGAAGAAATAGAGGGAGGTTTGTGAGATTGGATGACTAGATTAGGCTGATTTTCGAGTTCAGCTTCATCCCAATCTAGTGGTGAATATTGGGGAGGAGATTCGTGAATTGACTCCTGGAAAACACTGAGAATTTTTTGTAGGAGTAAAACCGTATCTTGTTGACCACTCCAGGTATATTGCATTGTTCCCCATAAATAGCTTCTCAGATCATGATTTAAGGGTAAATTCGCTGGACAATTCACCCAAATCGGAATAAGTTTTGGTAAACGATGGGGATGAGTATCTTGTAATTCTCGAACTTGACGCAATTCTTCAATCACCATTTCACTATGGCTAGATTGAGGAGATAACAATAAAATAAAAGCATCACACTGTTTTAATTCTCTGTCAATTTGAGCAAGAAAATCACTGTCCTGTTGATTGAGAGGAGATCGAATCACTTCCCAAGCTGCTAAAAATACAGGATTTCCAACTTGAGTTAAAACCGCTTCTAATTGTTGTGCTAAACGCAGATTTAACTCACCATGACCATGACTTACAAACACTCGATAAACTGGGCTTGAAAGTTGCAGCAGTTCCCCAGAAATTTGACTAGCTTGAATAATATTTTCTTTTTGCTGATATCGTTCTACAGCACCTCTAATCGTTTTTTTAGTAACTTTCTCTCCCAACGCTTGAGAAATTTTTTTCCAAAGTTTATAACCTACATATTTTTCAAGATAAGTTGGATTCAAGGGGTAAATTTCTGGGTAACTTTTGCCATCCCAAGAACCCAGAAAAACTTCTCGCTCTAAATCATTGAGATGCTTCCCTTGATGCTCAAAAACTAATTGGTCAACCCATTCTAGTGCTACTTTAGCATCCATAGTCTTGTGATAATCCCTTTGGTTTATTCAGCCAAAACCACTTTGATTAAACTGATGATGCTACAATCTTAATTAAGATTTGTGAAAAAAGTTCTCTTATCCGTCACCATGATACCCTCTAGGAACTGGTAAATTTTTATTATAAGTATTTTTGGTATTGCCAGTGTGAGGGAAATCACTGAAAGTTGATAGACACTTGTGATATGACCCAATCTAAGTGATCTCCTCCTGAATATTTCTGAGGTTTTATGGGGTTTTGAGGAGAAAAACTACGATAAAATATAACTTAGCCTCAAAAGGATTTTACAGGTTGGTAAAAATTTGGCAAAACTCATGGGCTTTTCTGGTTTTCATTGGGTTCAAATTGAATCAAACTATAAGTAATCCATCCCCCATCACAATTGTATGAAGACCCCCCCTGTCTCCTTAACCAAAACCCTCCTTATGTGCTACCAGACCCAAGTTTTTATGATTCAAGACTGCATTCATTCTTTATACACAGGTTACTATCAAGTTTATGGTCGCCAACACCTGAATTATGCGTCCTTAATTGCTAAAGTTGCTGACTTTGCTTTGCATCAAATTTTACACAGTGACGCACCTTACCACGACGTAGAACATACAATTTTAGTGACCTTAGCCGGACAAGCAATTTTACAGGGAAAATATCTGAGCGAAGGAAACGTTTGTCCTAGGGAGTGGCTCCATAGCATCATTGCTTTACTGTGTCATGATATTGGCTATATTAAAGGCATTTGTGCCTCAGACAAAATCCCCGATAGAATTTATGCAACAGGACAAAATAAAGGCCTAATTCAACTTCCACCTGAAGCAACAGATGCCAGCCTTACCCCTTATCATATTGATCGGGGAAAGCAGTTTGTTCAAGAATATTTTGAGCAGAATCCCCTGATTAATATTACCACCCTTCAAAATTATATTGAGTTAACTCGTTTTCCCGTTCCCAATGATGAAGAACATCGAGATACAACAGATTATCCGGGTTTAATTCGGGCGGCGGATTTAATTGGTCAGTTAGCTGATCAGAAGTATCTTAAAAAAATGCCGAATTTATTTCAAGAATTTGAAGAAACGGGAACAAATCAACAGCTTGGGTATGCTCATCCTGATCATATTCGAGAAGCTTATCCCAAATTTTTTAATAACGTTGTTGCTCAATATATCCAAACGGGTTTGTATTATTTATCGTTGACTATAGAAGGAAATAAAATCATTGATAATCTCTATCAAAATGTGGAATCTGCCAAACAACATCCTGAACATAAACTGGGGAACGCTTGTTTGATTTCCGCTTACAATTCTTCCCGGTCTTCAATCTCAAGTTAAAAACGATAAATTTTTGAATCCTCAATTCATTGAAACGTGTTAAAATTACAAGGATAGGAGTTCTGACTCCCCAATAAAATAGCCTTAATTCAAAAAAAAATATGTTAAAATCATCCTTAGCCTTTCGTACAGGATTTAGTACAGGCTTATTTTTTACCCTCTGCTTTATTGTATTGGGGGATTCCTTATTTACGAGTTTAGGGCTAGGGATTCTATCAGGATGGTCTGTAGGATGTTTAGTAAAATGGTGGCAAATTGATCAAAAACCAGAACAGTCAGAACCCTTTGAAATTGAAGTGATTACTGATAATCTTTCAGACATTTTGGTTAAATCTAAACTCTTACCCCCCCAAGCTAAATCCACTCCTCGTCCAACCCAAGCTACCACCCTTTTGGGTTGGATGTTTAAACGCAATAAGAATTAAATTGTTTATAGCAGGGAACAGGGAACAGATAGGAAAAGAGGGGTGTACGGCGCGCAGTTTTAGCATCAGTCTATGTCATCACACCCCCAGGGCAACTGTTATCGTATTTAGTATTTTTATTGATTTTATCCTATGTTTCTCTTTTTATCTAAACTGTTACCTTTATTTATTTATCCATTAGGATTGAGTTGCTTATTAATGTTTTTTGCACTCTTTACTTTATGGAAATATCCCCGATGGACAGGGGCAGTCATTGGTTGTGCTTTAGTCATTTTACTCTTAGGAAGTAGTCGAGGTGTTGCTCAAGGATTAGTCCGATCATTGGAATCTCAAAATGTTCCTCAAGGTGAACTTCCTAATGCTGCGGCGATCATTGTTTTAGGAGGGGGAACAAAACCCGCTTTATCTCCTCGTCCTTGGGTTGATGTTGGAGAAGCAGGCGATCGCATTTTATATGGAGCCTTATTATATCGTCAGAAAAAAGCCCCTTGGTTAATCTTAAGTGGGGGAAGAATTAATTGGCAAGGAGGGGGCGATCCTGAATCTCAAGATATGGCAAAAATAGCTGAAGTTATGGGTGTTCCTCCTTCGGCTATTTTACAAGATCCGACTTCATTAAATACCTATGAAAATGCAGTTAATGTCCGAAAAATTTTAGAAGAAAAAAATATTAAAGATCCGGTTTTATTAGTGACCTCTGCCTTACATACACCGCGATCCCTCTTAATTTTTAAGCGTCAAGGAATCAATGTTATTCCAGCGCCAACGGACTTTTTAATGATTCCTTCAGAAATTAATGAAGCTCAAAAAACTTGGCAAGGAATTCTACTCAGTTGGATACCTGATACCCTGTCTCTGCATCAAACCACTCAAGCGTTAAAAGAATATATTGGCTTAGGGGTTTATCGCTGGCGGGGTTGGTTGTGAAAAAACTATGCTAAGGTAACAGTATCCTTAATTTAGGATTGTGTACTCATGCCATTTGAATGGGAACAGATTGTTCAACAACCCAGTCCACCAGCGGCGGAAGTTCTCAAAGCTCATCAACTAACCCGTGAGTTTCATCAAGAAGTTGAATATCGGGAAGAATTTGAGCAATATTGTCATTGGTATTATCAAACCGCCGCCCGTCACCGTCAAGAACTGCAAAAAATGCGAGGCGATATTAATATTTTCGGCTGGTTTTTAGGGGGAAAATAGGAGATCGGAGAAACAATTCATCCCCAATCCTCCTATCTCCTGTTTTTTGTATTCTTCAACTATTGTATCAATTCTAACTCATCTTCTCGGAAGTGAGCTTTAAATTTATTGCCAAAATCGACAACAATAGGCAAATTGGGGCTAATGGGTCTTCCATGCCAATCGGTAATAACAGATACAATATTTCCTTCCAATCCCTGCACATCAAACTTTTGATTTCGATGTTCGGGATGGACATACACGATAACAGATGCTTTAACCGTAACGCGATCGCCAACCTTCATATATTCTAACCTAGTATTTCCTCTCTAACTCTCTGGTACGAGTACCTGTAACTATTACGGGTACTTTGATCAGACAGCTTTTCTATATTTACACAAAATTGCCACAAAACCTACAATAACACAGGGGAAATTTGAGAGGATCGTTTTTTTCCAAGATCAACCTTTACCCGGAAACTGCCATCGGGACAATGAAGAAAACACAATACCCACTCAAATCCAATCTTCTTGATCGCTCTTTTTTCCCCGATAAATTTGACCCGTAGCGTGAATTTGACGAGTCTTTTCAAATAAACTTTCGTCAGTATATCCCCAGATTTGTAAAATTTTTTCTAAATCATTTTGAATATCCCGTGCACCGGGAAAACCTCGATAGCGAATTTTTAGACGTGCTAATTCAGCAAGATTATAATCGGTTGCTTCTTGTTCTAAAAAACTACTAACAATCTTTCGGTCTGTATTGTATTGAGGATGTTTTTGTTCTTGTGTGGTCATAATTGAGAGTGCCAACCTGATTTTGATCACCGGATTAATCCTTTTTATTATAACACCATTCTTAGACCTTAACCCAGACCCTCAGTCACTTGTTATCACTTCAGATCTTGATGCTTTGATGAGTTGTGCCTATCTTCTCTGCTACATCAAGTTTAAATCGATTGTCCTATCACTGGACTGAAAAATAATTGTGGAAAAGTTTACGGTTTTTACCGGATTAATTTCAGTCAACTCGTATTAGAGAATGGACACTCTAAGACGGACAACTGTTATGCGAATCTATAGCACTATTTTACTCTCTACTTTGTTATTAGCTGGTATGAATCATCACAATCCTACTCCTATTAATGTTGCTTTATCTCCAACTAACGAAGTAACAGCCGTTCTTGCCACAGAAACGAATCCAGAAGTTGATCCAAAATCTGTTCCTCACCGAGGCAGCGGACGTTAATGATTCTGATTAAAACCCCATAGGAGTGAGTTAAGAAGCTACCTGCTAATCCTGATAGACTTCTTGGTGTTGGAAACTCACTCCATTTTTTCTCTAAATTTTATAAGCTTTAGCTCCATTTTTCATCGATTCTTGATTCTCTTCACCTGACCTAATGTTGACAATATTTTATATTTTTATCCTGTTCCTAACCCGTTGATTCCTTAAAAATTGTGCAAGTCTAAAGCCTAAATACACGGGATTTGATCATTTTTTTGATCAGGGGATCATGATGAGGATTTTATCAACGATCCGGATGAAGAAGTCAAACCTTGGTATTGAAAAATAGCCACCTAAATACCTAATCCCAAAATGTCTAACTTCATTACCGTCTTAATGATGAGTACCGTTGTGGGTTTACTTCCCAGTTTTAACCCCCAACTTCAAACAATTCAACAGCTTGATGTCAAACAAATTCAGTCTTGCCCATCTAGCAATACGCTAGTGTATCCCAAGAATTATGATATAAAAGTTGCCCACCACAACCATGAAGATGAAGATCCCAGTGATAAAGCACCATTACCGGGTGATGGGCGACGAGACAGTTAATCACAGATTTAAACGAATGACTTAGATTTCAAGGCTCGATTCTGTTTTGTCATTCTATTGCTTCTCCTCCAACAACCACATTGCGAATGCGTAAACTAGGGCCTCCACAGCCTACGGGTAAACCATTTTGTCCCCCTTTTCCACAACCCCCCGATTCATCCCAGTAGAAGTCATTGCCAATGGCTTCAATATCTGTTAAAGTTGTAAAAACATTTCCTGATAACGTCACATCCCGAACCGGTTCTGCGAGTTTACCATTCCGAATCATCCACGCTTCTCCTGCACTGAATGTAAACATTTCGCCATTGGTCATTCCCCCTAACCAATTGCGAGCATAAACCCCTTCTTTAACATCACTGAATAAATCTTCAACGGACGTATCCCCCCTTTCAATCCAGGTGTTGGTCATTCGCACCAACGGCGGAAAATGATAATTTAAACACCGGGCATTTCCAGTGGGAACTTCCCCTAATTTGCCTGCGGTTTCGCGGGAATGAAGGCGACCCACTAACGCGCCATCTTGAATCAGTTGTGTGGTGGTCGCCGGAGTTCCTTCATCATCATATTTATAGCTTCCCCGATGGTCAGCAGGGGCAGCACCATCAAAAATTTGTAGGTTTTTGGGGCCAAATTGACGACCCAGGGTCATGACTTCTAAGATATCAGGATTTTCATAGGTCATATCCGCTTCAGACAAATGACCAAAGGCTTCATGAACAAATAAACCAGACAAAATTGGGTCAATGACAACGGTATAAACATTGCCTTTAACGGGGGGAAGTGCTAAGGAATTAACCGCCCGTTGCGCTGCACTACGAACTTGCTCATCTAAATTCGTTAAATCTTCATAGGCTTTGCGGGAACCTGTAGTTTCTCGCCCGGTTTGTACGGTTTCCCCATCCCTGGCGGTGGCTGCAAACCGCATTTCCATATCCACCCAGGATTGTTCTAAGAAAGTGCCTTCGGAGGTGATCAGAATTAACCGTTGGGTGCTGTCATTGTAGCGCACCGAAATTGTGGCAATGCGGGGGTCAACACTGCGGAGAATGTGACCATAGCGATCGCAGAGTTCCTTTTTTTGAGCCAGGGGCACTTGACGCGGATCGGTTCCCGTTAACGGTAAGGTACAGCTATCTTGAATAATGGGAATGGGAGCCAGCAGAGTTTCTTCGTCGCCGATGAGTTTTGCGGCTGTGATCGCTTCACCGATGCGATCTTCTAGGGTTGAAAGTCGATTAAAACTAGAAAACCCCCATCCTCCTCGATAACAGGCGCGGACTTGACCGCCAATAGAAAGTCCTTCACTTAAGGTTTCAATCCGATCTCTGCGTAACAAAATATCTGTTTCTTCCGCTTCTTCCAAACGAATTGCTAAATAATCCACTTGGGATTGGTAACGGGCCATTAAATCGGCTAACAGATTCTTCACATCAGCAAGCAAACTGGGCATAATGGTCAGCAATGTTGACTATATTTCCCTATTTTGCATCATATTGGGGGTGTTGACAGTTATCAGTTATCAGTTATCAGTTATCAGTGTAGGAGTCAGGAGTCAGAATTTAGGAGCCGATGATTTCCCCCTCTTCTCCCCATCTCCCCATCTC
>NZ_JADEWU010000069.1:0-30872 GCF_015207485.1 Planktothrix mougeotii LEGE 06226 | reverse complement strand
TGAGTGTTGAACCGCTCCGACCGTCCCAAGCGGTGGCGAAGCGATCTCACCTACCCCATCCTGCCGGAAGCACATCGCTTTTCTACTCTGCTGTTTAGAGGCGATCGCACTCTGTCGAACTCACGTTAATTTAAACAAAAAACGTTATGTTTTTGGGTATAATTAAAGGTGCGTGCGCTTCGCTTACACACCCTACGGTTTAAATAACGGCGATACATTCGATTTCTACTAATACATCTTTGGGAAGACGGGACACTTCCACTGTCGCCCTAGCGGGGGCTGTTTCGGGTTTAAAATATTTGGAATAGACTTCATTCACTTGAGTAAAATCGTTCATATCTTTTAAGAAGATTGTGGTTTTAACGACGTTTTCCCAAGTCGCACCTGCTTCGGTTAATACCGCCTCTAAATTTGACATTACTCTTTCGGTTTGTTTGATGATTTCATCGGGATAAACAATTTGGTTAATGCGGGGGTCGATGGCAATTTGTCCTGATAAATAGATTGTGTTATTGACCATTACCGCTTGATTATAAGGGCCAACGGGTTTCGGTGCTTTTTCAGTTTTAATGATTTTACGAGTCATGGTTTTTTCTGTATCTGATACTGCTTTTGTTGTGTCAGATAAATTAGAGGGGTTATTTTCTAATTTATTACGTTCTCCACTGGGCATTATTGTACCTGTGAAGTCAGCATTTTGAAGATTAGCCCCATAGATATTAGCACCCGTTAAGTCAGCTTTTGCTAAATTTGCACCCTCTAAATTAGCATTAATTAAATTAGCTCCTCGCAGATTAGCTCTTTCTAAATTAACATTTTTAAGTATTGCTTGTTTCAAATTAGCATTTTGAAGATTAGCACGTTCCAAATTGGCATCTGTAAAATTTAATGTTGATAAATCTACATTAGCTAAATTAACTAATTGTAAGTTAGACGCTTGAAAATTACAGTCTTGAAATTGTCCTTTTTCTAAATTGGCTCGACTTAAATCTGCATTTATAAAATCGGCTCCATTAAAAGATGAATTTGCTAAATTAGCTCCTCTTAAATTAGCTCCACAGAGAGATGCTTGATTAAAATTACATGATGTTAATTGGGCATTACTAAGATTAGCTTGGTCTAACGTAATATTAGTTAAATCTGATGAATTGAGGTTTGATTTGCTCAAATTCGCTCCACTGACATCAGCCCATATCAGTTTTATGTTATTTCCTTGTACATTAGATAAATCAGCATCATTGAGAAAAGCTTTATTTAGGAATGTATTATATAGGTTAGCCTTAGTAAGAACTGCATTGCTTAAGTCTGCAACTGTTAAATCAGCATTTGACAAATTAATATCTCTTAAATCTGTCCCTTTAAGATCAACACCACTTAATTTTGCTTTCTCAAAGTTACGTTCACCTTGTTCATATTTCTCTAACAATTCTTTAGCATCCATAATTCACCTCTTGGTTATCCTTATATGAGTGTATCATTAATATGAACTCCTCCATAAGCTGTTCCCCATTTAAACTGTATATTCCCTTCGTGCAGGGGCGATCGCATTACTTAGGATTATTTTCAATCCGTAACTTGATTTAATTAAAACCAACCTTGTAGGGTGCGTAAGCGCAGCGCACGCACCAAATGAACCCAATTAAAAGCAAAAATCCTGATGATTTTGAAGGATAATTAATGGTGTTGGTATCGCAAAAAATAAACCTAATTAAAAGCAAAAATCCTGATGATTTTGAAGGATAATTAATGGTGTTGGTATCGCAAAAAATAAACCCAATTAAAAGCAAAAAACTTGATGATTTTGAAGGATAATTAATGGTGTTGGTATCGCAAAAAATGAACCCAATTAAAAGCAAAAAACTTGATGATTTTGAAGGATAATTAATGGTGTTGGTATCGCAAAAAATGAACCCAATTAAAAGCAAAAAACTTGATGATTTTGAAGGATAATTAATGGTGCGTGCGCTTCGCTTACGCACCCTACGGTTTAAATAATTTTGGTACTGTTAAGCTTTTAAACTGTATATTCGCTTCGTGCATGGGCGAGCGCACTACTAGGATTATTTTCAATGCGTAACAGCTTAGAATGATAAGTGCTACACAAGCAACAAGAGAATTATTGCCAGATTTCTGTTAAATCTAATATAAATCCGGGTAATACATCTTCACCCGATAAACTTAAAGGTTGTTCTAAAATTTCTATATTCTGATTGGGTCGATAAATACTAACAGTTTGATGTTGTCGGTCAATTAACCAACCTAAACGCACCCCATTTTCCAGATATTCTTGCATTTTCTCTTGGAGTGTTTTTAAACTATCGGTTTTAGACCGTAATTCCAAGACAAAATCAGGAGCTAAAGGGGGAAATCCTTCTTGTTGTTCTAAAGTAAGTTGCTCCCATCGATCTTGACGTATCCAGGCGGCATCAGGAGAACGATTTGCACCCTTTGGAAGCAAAAATCCTGTAGAGGAATTAAACACTTGACCCAGTTTAGTTTGACGGTTCCATAACCATAATTGTCCTTCAATATCAATATTTTTTTTGCCTGTAATTCCTCCGGTTGGGGGCATAACAATTAATTCTCCGGTAGCAGTACGTTCTAATTTTAAATCGCGGTTTGCGATCGCAATTTCCATAAATTGTTCAGGGGTAACAATTAATTGAACCGTTGAAGGGATATTAACAGATAATAGAGAAGATGATAATCCCATAGTTTTATCCTTTAACTTAAAGTTTATATTCAAGAATCAATGATCGCTATAATGATAACGACCTTGTAAAAACTCTATTCTATCTTCACTTACTAAGTAAACAATCCGATCTTTATCTGTAAGACGGCGTGACCAGACATTAGCATCTTGATATTTTAAGCGTTCTGGTTTTCCTGTCCCATCAAAAGGCATACGTCCAATTTCTTCAACTAATGATAATAGACGTAAGGCAATTTTTCGATCAGTTTTTACCCAATAAGCTATATCTTCAAGAAACTGAGAATCAAAAACCAGATCTCGTTTAATTCTACTTTTAACTGGAAAAGTATTGGCTAAGGATTCTTGAGATTTTTCATTTTCAGGCTGAGGCTTTTTCTTCTTCGCCAAGTCCGAACTCCTGACGTAATTTTTCAACATTTTGAGGTTGATTAACTCCAGCTTTTGCACGCCCTAACGCAGCTAAAAGACGGGTTGCATTCTCATGGGATTGAAACAAATAAACGGTTTCGATCAGACTTTCAAGTTCAGCCGTTGCAATCACAGAGACACTTTCTAAACCTTCTCGATAAATTGTAATCGGTTGACGATTTAGAAGCACTTGATTATAGATTGTCTCAAAATCTTTACAGGCTTGAGCATAATCGATTTCAGTCATAGTTTAGGAAAACCTAAATCAATATTCCTATTATAAACCCCCCTCAAATACAAAAGGGGGGGATAGCCGAGAAATTCAGAAGTTAAAATTACTTCCGTTTGGTAATGAT
This sequence comes from Planktothrix mougeotii LEGE 06226, assembly GCF_015207485.1. Lineage (NCBI taxonomy): Bacteria > Bacillati > Cyanobacteriota > Cyanophyceae > Oscillatoriales > Microcoleaceae > Planktothrix > Planktothrix mougeotii. The sequence goes on along the minus strand of NZ_JADEWU010000069.1, from coordinate 27,395 downwards.
AGGAGATGTTGTCAGATGAGCAACGGTTTTGGTTTTCACCAATGCGTTTTTAAACATCGGAGTATGGGTAATTGCATCGCTTGATAAGGTAAATAACGGATTCGATAAAATACCCGATAACGAAGTAGCGACCAAAGTTAAGACTAAACCCACTTGTAGAGGACGCATTCCGGGTAAATTCCATTGCATAGCCGGATAATTTTTCACCGCATCGGACATTTCTTGGGGCTCTTTCACCACCATCATTTTCACAACGCGAATGTAATAATAAATCGAGACTACACTGGTGACTAACCCTAACAAAACTAAGGCGTATAAACCCGCTTGCCAACCTGCCCAAAACAGGTAAATTTTGCCAAAAAATCCAGCTAAGGGAGGAATACCGCCCAAGGATAATAGACAAATACTTAAACACAGGGTTAATAGGGGATCTTTTTGATACAATCCACTATATTCACTAATTTGATCCGTTCCCGTTCTCAGGGAGAAGAGAATCACACAAATGAAGCCCCCTAAGTTCATAAATAGATAAATCAACAGGTAAAATACCATGCTGGAATATCCCGCTTCTGTTCCGGCAATTAACCCAATCATCACAAACCCAGCTTGGGCAATAGATGAATAAGCTAACATCCGTTTCATGCTGGTTTGAGCGAGCGCCACGACGTTTCCTAAGATCATACTCAGGAGGGCTAAAGCGGTGAACACAAACCGCCATTCATCGGCGACGGAGGGGAAAGCGTTAATCAGTAAGCGAATAGCTAGGGCAAACCCGGCGGTTTTGGAACCCACGGATAAAAAGGCCACAACGGGTGTGGGTGAACCTTCGTAAACGTCCGGTGTCCATTGGTGGAAGGGAACAGCCGAAATTTTAAAGGAAATTCCAGCAATGACGAACACTAAAGCGATGACAACGCCTAAAGATTCACCGCTAGAAGTTGCTAAAACCTTGGCAATTTCCGTTAAATTGGTTTTGCCTCCCGACAGTCCATATAATAGGGATAAACCATAGAGAAATACGGCGGAACTGGCAGCCCCAATTAACAGATATTTCAATGCGGCTTCGTTAGAACGGGGGTCACGTTTGGTATATCCTGTTAATAAATAAGAGGATATACTCAAGGTTTCTAACGCTACAAAAATGGTGACTAATTCATTCGCCCCGGACAGAAACATCGCCCCTAAAGTTGCAGTTAATAGAATGGCGATAAATTCTGCTAAGGCGGTTCCCGTCTGTTCAACGTAGCGGATGGACATTAAAATCGTTACGGCTGAAGACAGGGCAATAATTCCCCGAAAGACGATACTGAGATCATCCCCATTGAAACTGCCTAAAAAGGCGATGGTATTGGTCGTATCCCATTGAGTGTACAACACCCCAACCGAAAGCAGTAAACCTGCGATCGCCGCATAAGGCGTCCATTGGGAAGATTGAACCCGCCCAACAATCAAATCACCGACTAACACCACCAAGAGGGTTATGATCACAATCCCCTCTGGCCAAATAATCCCAGCGTTTAACTGCGCTGCAAGAGTCGAAAAATCCATAGCCTAACCTAAATGGATGGTATCGTTTACAACGAATTGGTTCTTGAGATATCCTCTCAACGCCCAATTCCCAATCCTTTGAACATTTCTTAACATAACTTCTTTCTTACCATGTATTTGTTTCAATGGCTGATAGGCATGAATTTAGATTAAAGTTTCCAGTTCCTCCAGCATTCCTCAAATCGAACCTCAGCAAGTTTTCGAGAACAGCGTTGCTGGCGTCTCGAAGTGCATGACCCCTCTTTTTCCGCGCATTAACAGGAACTTAAACGCCAAGCCATTAAAGGTTCAACTTTACCTTTAACAAAAATTGGATCACAAGGTTCAACCTTGAGTTTCCGATTTAAAGCTTGATACAGGGTATCCGAAACCGTGATTTCTCCAGCCGGAGTAATGCCTTCTAAACGTTTACCCGTATTCACCACATCTCCAATAACGGTGTAAGTTCTCACTTCCTTTCCGCCAAATAATCCCTCAATCACTTCCCCACAATGAACGCTACAACCTGCTCCCAAACCATAGGAATTTAAGCTATTTTTAGCTGCTTTTTGCATAGCTTGAGCCGCTTGAATCCCTTGTTGGGGGGTAGCATAAATCGCCATAATTTCATCCCCGGCTAGGGTCATTTTTAACGGATGATATCGTGCTGCTTCCGGTTCTACGGTTTGATAATAATGGTTTAAAACTTGGGCAGCAATATCCGGTTGTTTTTGTTCACACCATTGAGTAAAGCCACGAATATCCATAAATAAAATTGTGCGATCGCATTGTTGAAAGGCTAAGGCATCAGGATTATTTAACGCTGTTGTAACCATATAACTTCCCATCCCCCATTCTGCCATGTTTCCTAATAATTTAGCGGTTTGTTGAAGCTGATATCGTTGTTGAGAGAGTTGAAAGGCTTGTAACCCTAAAAGTAGCCCAATTAAAATTAGACTTAAAGTTAAAAATAAATGCGTCTTGCTTTGCAGAAAATTCAGAAATGTTTGCCAATATAACTGATCAGAATCCCAGGGAATTTCAACAACAATATAAAAAGCAATAATCATTAAAGTTCGGGTGATACTTTCCAGAGGAAAGAATAACCAATCTGCTTTTAAATTACCATGAAATCTTAATCCTTGAAGGGTAGCAATGAGGAAAGAAAAAATTAAGAATACAAGATGAATCGGTTCTTTTAAAAACTCTAATCCATCATGGGGTAAATCCATGACTATGTACAAACCAACCCCGACTAAATTTCCCCAAAATCGATTCGTTTTTGGACGAGAGAGAACCCAGGCTTGTATTAACATCGCTACAATTAATAAATATTCTGTTGGGTCAGTTAAATACTCAATCCAACTTTTAGAAATAATATTAGAGAGACTTTTTAAAATTAAAAAATAACCACTGTTACTCAAAAGCTCACCCCAAAAAGCACTCTGAGCATTTCCTGAAAATCGAGATTCTAAAAGGGATGTTAGGGAATTAGAGGAGGTATACATGAGTGCAGAATTCAATGCTGATATCAGTTTTGAGAGTTAGGATTCTACCGAGACTGCCATATTATCATCAAACCAACTCTAATTTGAGTTAAATTTATCAGGACAAAAATTGTTGTTAAGTAGGTTGGATTACGGCAATCATCATTGAACTGTGAATCGTGATTTTATTAATCCTTAGCACCCGAATCGTTAATAATTTTTTGAAAAATCAACTCTTTGTATTATAACAGACTTTTTGATCTTGAATATCAGTCATGAATTTCCACACCCCATGCCCTCTCCGTTAAATTTGGATTAACTGAGTTTGACTAACACGATATTCCCTTCTAGTTTAGCTAGATAACGTTTTAATCCTCGATCAGTCGGCCCTTTAATCACTTGACCCTCTGGGGTAAATTGGGACGCATGACAAGGACATCCAAATTCTTTTTTACTCGCTTCCCATTGCACAATACAATCTAAATGGGGACAAGTGGGATTAACAGCAAAAATCTCCTGGGGATTGTTGGGATTACGAATAATTAAAACAGGAATTTGAGAATTTAAAATAGAGCCCTGTTCATCAAGTTCTTGAAGGGTTCCCACTTGGATAAAATTATCAGGGCGAGTCACAAGATTAGTCGAATTTTTAGAGTTAGAACAAGCGGCTAAAGCAACGGGAAAGAAACTCGCTAAACTTCCCACAGTTACCCAAGCTAAAAAATTGCGACGCTTCATAATTAACCTATAAATTTTGGGGTTTGAGTCTTATTACCGACCATTGTAGGGGCGAGGTCTTCTCGCCCTTACACGGGTAATGGAGTCATAAAAAATAGTTTAAACCTCTAAGCAACGGTTAAGAAAAGATTTTCAGCCGTATTACATTCGGGGCAGTTTGTAAAGCCTGACGCATTGGTTGTATAACCACATTCAGGACAGACATAAAATGTCATTTTAGCTTCTTGCCAATCGTTTAAATTATCCTTAGCTTGAGTATATAAATTAGCGTGTTGCTTTTCAGCATCAATCGCGTAGGTAAAGGTAACAACGGCATCTTGATTCCCTTCAGCACGCGCTTGTTCAATAAATTGGGGATACATGGTATCTCGTTCATAGGATTCTCCCTTAATCGCTTCTTGCAAATTTTCAGCCGTTGATTTCACGGTGGGAGTTTCAATTTTTGCTTCGGGTGTAGCACCCAATTTCCGAATCACTGCGCCATGATTAGCAGCATGAATCGCTTCTGCATCCGCCGCAGCTTGAAATAAAGCAGCAACTTGCAGATATCCTTCATCGGTTGCTTTTTGGGAAAAAGCAAGATAACGAGCATGGGCGTTAGATTCCCCATTATAAGCGGCTTGTAAATTTTTCAGCGTCGCTGACGATGTATTATTACTAGGTGTAACAGAGTTTTGAATTTGAGGAGTCGCTGGAACCGTTTTCACCGTAGGTTGATTAGAATTACAACCGACTAAACTCAACCCACTTAACAGCGTCACCGTCACGATACTAACGGTTGGGCGAAACAGGGAACGCAGATTTAAAGAATAATTCATCTTGATTCGGTTTCCTAACTCAGAATTGAACAGATAGCTGTTTGGTTACTGAAATTTAAGGTAAACCTAAAAAGTGACAATCTGGTGACAGCAGATTACAGCAAACCCAGCTTTTTCTTCATCTCCTTCCTGGATGAACTTTAGACGGTGAAAATCGAGAGAAATATCTCTTGTTTTCACGATTAGGATGATGTTCAAATCAGAATTTTGATCCGGGGAGTTCAAGGGCTACTGCTGCTTTTTAATTTGCTCTATTAACTTTTTATTCCTATTGTTAAGAACCTTGAATTTAGTTATAGTATTGTTCAGTTTTGTATCGAGTAGTGGATGAGTCATCCCTTCCGTGAAAATAGAGAGTTTTTAAGCGTTACCATAAAAAAAGTAAAACTTCAATTCTAACTTAAAACTAAAAAATCAATTATGGGCATTGCTACAATTAACCCGGCAACAGGCGAAACGGTCAAAACCTTTACCGCCTTGACGGATGCGGAAATTGAGAAGGCTTTAGCTCTCGCGGATCGCGCCTTTAGAGACTATCGGCGAACCTCCTTTGAACAACGATCTCAATGGATGCAGTACGCAGCTAACCTGTTAGAAGAAAATGCCGAAACCTACGCCAAAATCATGACCTTGGAAATGGGGAAACCCATGACTGCGGCGATCGCAGAAGCTAAAAAAAGTGCCTCTGTTTGTCGCTATTACGCGGAAAATGCGGCCCAATTTTTAGCCGATGTTCCTGTCTCCAGCGACGCCAGTAACAGCTTTGTTTCTTATGAACCCTTGGGGGCAATTTTAGCGGTAATGCCTTGGAATTTTCCCTTCTGGCAAGTCTTACGCTTTGCCGCGCCCGCATTAATGGCCGGAAATGTAGGTTTACTCAAACACGCCTCCAACGTGCCTCAATGCGCCTTAGCCATTGCAGAAATTTTCCAAAAAGCCGGATTTCCTGATGGGGTGTTTCAAACCTTATTAGTCGGTTCTAATAAAGTCGCTCAAATTATTACCGATGATCGCGTTAAAGCGGGAACCTTAACCGGAAGTGAACCCGCAGGAGCCAGTTTAGCATCTTTAGCAGGTCAAAATATTAAAAAAACCGTCCTAGAATTAGGCGGAAGTGATCCGTTTATTGTGTTAGAAACTGCGGATCTAAATGCAGCAGTTGAAGCCGCCGTTACCGCACGAATGTTAAATAATGGGCAATCTTGTATTGCAGCCAAACGGTTTATTTTGATGTCAAGTATTGCCGATGAATTTGAAAGTCGGATGGCGGAAAAATTTGAGGCTTTAAAAATCGGTGATCCGATGTTACCTAATACCGAAGTCGGGCCCTTAGCAACCCCAGATATTTTAACGGAGTTGCATGATCAAGTTCAACGTTGTGTTGAATTAGGAGCCAAAGTATTAACCGGAGGTCAACCCCTAGAGCGTCCGGGGAATTTTTATCCCCCAACTATTTTAACTCAAATTCCTGAAGGAGCCCCTGCTTACAGTGAAGAATTCTTTGGGCCGGTGGCGTTAATCTTCCGCATCAATTCTTTAGATGAAGCCATTACCCTTGCTAATAGCACCATTTTTGGTTTAGGCGCTAGTGCTTGGACAACAAATCAAGCTGAACAAAATCGTTTAATTCGAGAATTAGAAGCGGGTGCAGTGTTTATTAACGGTTTAGTTAAATCCGATCCGCGCTTACCCTTTGGAGGCATCAAACGTTCCGGTTACGGACGAGAATTGAGCAGCCAAGGAATTCACGAATTTGTGAATATTAAAAGCGTTTGGATTAAATAGCGCACAAGAAACCGGGTTTATGACCGGAGTTTAGGAGATAAAATCAAGATTTTAGTTCATAAACCCGGTTTCTAAATTGGGTGTACAAATATCAAATTCCATTCTTCTTAAAAATTATGAATACAGCACAACTGTTAGTTAAATGTTTGGAAAATGAAGGGGTCGAGTATATTTTTGGAGTACCTGGGGAAGAGAATATGCAAATTCTTGAATCCCTTAAAACATCCTCGATCAAATTTATTACAACTCGCCATGAACAAGGTGCGGCTTTTATGGCTGATGTTTATGGTCGCTTAACCGGAAGAGCCGGAGTTTGTTTATCAACATTAGGCCCTGGAGCGACCAATTTAATGACAGGGGTTGCTGATGCGAATTTAGATGGAGCACCGTTAGTTGCCATTACGGGTCAAGTGGGAACTGATCGAATGCACATTGAATCCCATCAATATTTAGATTTAGTGGCAATGTTTGCTCCGGTTACGAAATGGAATGCTCAAATTGTTCGCCCTAGTATTACCCCAGAAATTGTCAGAAAAGCGTTTAAAATAGCGCAAGCTGAAAAACCAGGAGCCGTGCATATTGATCTGCCGGAAAATATTGCTAATATGGCGGTTGAAGGCTATCCTTTAAAACAAGATAAGCGAGAAAAAGTTTATTCCGCTTATCAAAGTATGAATGAAGCTGCCATCGCCATTTCTAAAGCGAATAACCCCTTAATTTTAGTGGGAAATGGGGCAATTCGTGCCAATGCTAGTGCAGCTTTCACAGAATTTGCCACCCAACTTAATATTCCGGTTGTTAATACCTTTATGGGTAAAGGCATGATTCCTTATACCCATCCTTTAGCGTTATGGACAACAGGATTACAATTGCGGGATTATATTAGCTGTGGGTTTGACAAAGCCGATTTAATCATTGCGATTGGCTATGATTTAATTGAATATTCCCCGAAAAAATGGAATCCCCAAGGCAAAGTTCCCATTATTCATATTAGCGAAACGCCTGCGGAAGTTGATAGTAGTTATATTCCGATTGCTGAAATTATTGGGGATATTTCTGACTCTCTCCAGGAAATTTTAAGACGTTCAGATCGCACCGGAAAACCCGAACCCTATGCCTTAAAATTAAGAAACGATATTCGCAAAGATTACGAATATTATGCTAATGATGATGGATTTCCCATTAAACCGCAAAAAATTATTTATGATTTGCGTCAAGTTATGGGCCCAGAAGATATCGTGATTTCTGATGTCGGCGCTCATAAAATGTGGATGGCGAGACATTATCATTGTGAACGTCCGAATACTTGTTTAATTTCTAATGGATTTGCTGCGATGGGAATTGCCATTCCCGGTGCCGTAGCGGCAAAATTAGTTTATCCTGATCGCAAGATAGTGGCAGTAACAGGAGATGGCGGATTTATGATGAATAATCAGGAATTGGAAACCGCCTTACGAGTGGGGACACCGTTTGTTACCTTAATCTTTAATGATGGCGGTTATGGATTAATTGAATGGAAACAAAATGATCAATTTGGTGAATCTTCATTTATCAAATTTGGGAATCCTGATTTTGTTAAATTTGCTGAAAGTATGGGATTAAAAGGTTATCGTGTTGAAGCAACAACGGATTTAATTCCGATTCTTAAAGAAGCCTTAAACCAAGACGTTCCTGTTGTGATTGATTGTCCGGTAGACTATCAAGAAAACTCACGCTTTAGTCAACGTTCAGGCGGGTTATGTTGTCCTATTTAACACCATTGTTATGCCGTTGTTGTGTTTGAAACCTCAATTTTTAACTCAAAGTATCTATTGAAAAAATAGCGATCAGGCTTTGAAGTTGGGGGATAGGAGAGGTGCGATCGCCTGTAGAAACCGGGTTTCTGAAGAGATATTGATGGAATACTATTAATCTCAAGGAGAAACCCGGTTTCACCGATTGTGGGTAGTTTTGAATATTTCTAAAGTCTTTGACATCCGCCCCGGCGTGAACGCACGGGGATTCCATCTATTTCAACAAATCAAAAGTAGCAAAAGTTGCGATTCCTAAATCAATCCCCACTGAATTATCAGATTGGGGTAGATTTTCAGGTTGAATTTCTACAACAAAGCTTAAGAAATATCGATTAGCACTATCTTTGATAATTGTGACTGAACTCGGTTCAGAAGGGAGTTCCCTTGACAAAATCACTTTAAGATTTCCCACTTTAGCAAGATAAACTTTCTCCCCTTTAAGGGAAAACCCGGTTTTCACAAATCTTGCTGATTGTTTGGATTTCCGTTTCTTAAACCTAGGAGGTTTAACTCGTTGACCTTTCCGATTTCCTTTGCAGGATGAGAAAAAGTTTGAGTAGGCTTGCTCTAAATCATTCAAGCTTTGTTGCAGGGGAACTACCGAAACTTCAGATAACCATTCCCGTTCTTCTAGTTTCTTAGCTTGGGTTATAAATTGTTTTTGAAGTTCAGCATTCTTGGGTTTCTTATTTCCTTCTTTGTATTCAGAAACACAGAAAGCCAGACTATCGTTCCACACTACCCTGACACACCCAAATAACTTGGCTAATGCCAATTTTTGGGATGGTGTTGGATAACAGCGATAACGATATCTGGCTTTCATTTCTGTTTCTCAATCTCTTCCTTTAGTATACAACAATTCGGAATAAAAAGCCGTCCTAGAAGGACGGGGCTTTAAACCCAGAATTTCCGGTAATCAACCAGACTGTATCAGGACTTACGCAATGCCTCTATCAGTAGGGTGCGTTAGCGGTAATTTAACGCACCAATACACTATATCTGGAGTTGCTGCGTAAGTCCTATGTATTTGAAACATACTGTACGAGAATCAGTGCCATGTCTATTTCCAAATCTGAAAAGCAACAGTCTTTAAAATCGATTAATGCTGCCGATCTGCAAATGCGAGCGATCGCCTACAGTTTAGATACTTTAATTCCAGGGATCTACATTTGGCTCGGTGCGCTCAAAATTCGGATTGGGGGTAGCGAACCCGAAGACAGCTATCCGGGGATAATTCATAGTCCAATTGGCATTGCTTTAGTATTTCCTGGCTATCGCATCTACAGCACTTATCAAGGTAGCTATGACCCTTGATCAGCATAAACTTGATGGTATTGCTCAAATTACTGCTAAAACTTTGCTATCTACAGAATTTGAGTTACTTCTAGTGGGAGCAGGTTACGAAAAAATTGGTACTGCTCCGGCTCAGGGAAATCGACTGAAAGTGTGGTGGACTCATTCTACTTTTAGACGTAATGACTTATTATTACGATCATCGAGAAGAAATTGATCGTCGCACGGCTGAAAGTAGAACTCTTGTGGAAGAATTAAAGCGCAATAGTCCACCATCGACCTTACAAGAAAAGTTGAGGGCAATTAGAGGTGAGTGAGCAAATTCGTTTTCATTTAGACGAACATATTGACCCTAATATTGCGCGTGGTTTACGTCGTTACGGGATATTTGATTTTAATTTATGAAGTCTATAGACCTGAAGAAATGATTGGGAGGATTGAATATATTTGACGGTATTGTAATGCGATCGCGTTTTAGGATTTGGGGTAGGGTGCGATCGCAAAATAATTTAGTAGATATGGGATGACGAATCCTTTAGTTATAAAACAGCTTGTCGAATGACTTGCTCAAAAGAAGAATCAAATAATGAATTAATATTTGATTCTAACAAACTGAGAATTTGACTTTCGACAGGATTAGCAGGAAAATATCCTAAACCCTCAACTTGACGTAGCAAACCCTGATAAAATTCTTCATACTCTCCTTCAAAACCCATCAGAGTCATAATTGTTAAAGCTAATCCTATAGTAATTCCGTGTTGACTAAAATAGTGATAATGACTTCCTCTATATTCAAACTCACCAGTTTCGTCAAAATAATGTTCTGTAGTTTTTTGTAAAACTTGAATCACCATTTTATTGATATTGACTCTAAAAATACAATGATTAAGCTCTTGATGAAAGGTAAAAATTTGAGATTCAAACACACTCAATTCATCAAGACAACGGTTAACAACTTCTTGTAACTCGTTAATTGCATCTTCTGGATCAGAAAATTGCTCAAAATAATTTGCACTTAGACGACTTCGTATTTCTCTAACATGAACATTCATTTCCTCAATTCTAGCATTAATTTTTTCATCAAGAGAGCCTAATTCGTTTTCAAAAGCAATGAGAAACTGTAGCCAGAAATTAATCTCATCTTGAGCATCTTTCTTAAATTTATTACGTTCTTTCAGGAGTTCTTGAATTGAGCTTTTTAGACAATCGCGCTTGTCAATTTTTTGATTAAAGCTGTCGATTTTATCATTAAATTTTTCTCTTTCTGCGTCAATACGTTCACCTTCTTGTTGCCAATCTTCCACTAAAGAATCAATATAACTATCTTCTGATTGAATTGAGTTTTGTTCTCGTTTAAGATAATCCTTTTCTTGCTCAATTGACTGTTCAGCTTCATAGGTCAATCTTGCAGAACTACGATTGATTCTGTCGATATTAGCATTATATCGGTCTAGTCGATCTTTCCATCGTTCAATACGAGAGTTTAAATTCTGACGACGGGATAAAATGCTAACATAATTAGCATCATGAGCTTCTACACGAGAGTTAAGTTTTCGTTTCATATTCTCGATTTCTTGATATAGTGATTCAATAGAATTATTAATCTGGTTAAAATCTTCATTTTTTGCTAAAATTAGATTCCATTTTGAATCCAGTTGTTCTCCGTAAGATTCTTTCTCTTGTTTCCATTCTTCTAACTCTTGATCCCTGAGTTCATATCCTTGTTTTTGCACCTCTGAAATATAGGGTTTAATTAATTCATTAAATGATTGAATACTTTCATTTAAAATATAGTCAACCGCTCGATTAACATAATCAATTTTATCCTCAAAAGATTCAGATTTATTTTGTTCTATGGGATTAGCTAATATTTGCTGAACAATAGCATTGACTTGTTGAGCAATGGAATTATCTGCTTGTTCAGATTGAATAGGAAGACTGGACAAAAAATCAAATAGGGTGTAACAAATTTTATGTAAAGGTTGATCGCAAGTATCTCTACCTGTAGCTCTTTCACAAGCTGAATGAGCATATATTCTGATTAATTCTCGTTTAACTTGACTAACATATTCATCAGGTGTTTTTTGTTGTTGATGGTTAATTAATTCTTGGAAAATAATCCCTTTTTGACCTGATAACATTTGCTGAGATTGATGTAATAATTCTGAAATTCCCTCTCCTGTTAAACAATTAACACCGACAATCGTAGGTTGAGAACCTTCGCCTAAAATATCACGATGAACTTTGAAAATTTGGGTAGCTACATCTTGAATATTTGCTTCCGTTGCAAAGTAACTCATTCCTGTTTGTTGATTCACAAACATATTGAAGACATAAATAATATTTTGATGACATTTTAACAAGTCTCTGAGATATTTTCTGTCTCCTCTTGCAAACTGTTTATCAGGAGCAATCAAATAGTAAATTAAATCAGGTTGAAAATTCAGACTTTCATAGTGACTAATCGTTAAATTTTGTTCGGAAGGTTTTTGATCTTTTTTGTATGTTAATAACTTAACTTCTGAAACCAAAGGAAAATCATCAAATTGCTTGACATTTAAAGCAACACGATTATAATTTTCTAATAAATCATCACTACATACCCCCGGAAGGTCAAAATATTTTAAACCAATAGGAAACTCAATTAAGTTAATTTCTTTCGTACAATCTTGATGACCAGTTGATAAAAAGTAATCAATTCCTAATAAACGATTTCCTAATGTTGTTTTACCACTGTGAGTTCTCCCTGTAGCAAAAATATTAATTGTACTGAGATTTTGCGGATAATTGGCTAATTTATCTATGATAAACTTAGCACGAATTTGAGAGATAGATGGAGAATTAAGTGGGAAGTACATAATTAAATTACCTCATTTAAACAATGTTAATTATTGAAACAATAGAGCGAGACATTCATCACGAGTCAAGTCAAAGTGTTCTTCCACATCCCGTAGAATTGAACTAAGAGTGCCTATTTTAATGGGACTATGATTAGGAATAGTAAGATGATGTTCACCATTTTCTTGAGTTGTTAACCGAATATGACTACCCGTTTGGCGATCAACAATATATCCTAATTTACTTAAAGCTTTCGCTAATGTTTCACCTGATAAATCTCTAGGTAATTTCATAAGGCAAAAACCTCATCACGAACAATATGTAAGTGAATCAATTTAGGGCGATTTTGTTCATCAGGATAATGACAATAAACGGCATCTTTTATCAATTCTCGCAGTTCTTGAAGGGTATCAGCTTGGGTAAAAATAGATTCACCCATTGCTTTAGCAAGATAACCGCCTTCTTGATCATCTTCGACTAAAAAAATAATTTCTTTCATGGCATTTTTATTCATAATTAGCCTCGATTAGTAAGAGCATAATAAGATTTGTTTGCAAGTCATTTATTTTCAGTGATAAATCACAGAATTATGGATTTTCAAACAAGTTAATAATTTCTTCAGGAAGGGGATCATTAAAATCATCAGGAACAACAAATTCACCTTCACATAAACCAATAGGACGGCGTTCTTTTTGAGGTGGTTTTATTGGTATGGGTTTAATTTCAGCAATAGGTTGATCAGCTTGAGTAATGATTAAGCTATTACCTTCTTGAATCAGTTTGATAAATTCTGATAAATTGTGTTGAATCTCATCTATGTTTAGGGTAATCATGGCATTATTTTTGGTTACTGATTGCTAATTGAAAATCCAGAAAAAGTAATTAAGGCTGATGTATTAACAATTATTTCTTGATTCATGTTTTCACCTTAAGCCACTTTAATATAAAATCTCATCAATGTGTTCAGCATAGTTGGTCGATAATTCTGAACTTTGATGATTGATAAATTGAGGTTCAGGTAATGGTATTTCTAAACTACCGCAAAGTTCCCAAGTTTTAGTTTTAGTAATATCTAAGGATTCTTTGCTGAAATAATCCTCTAATGCTTTGAGTAAAATAGATTCTATTGATTCTGATTGCTCTCGGATTAGATTCATTAATCGATCAGGTATTTCTAAGGTAATTTTGTTCATTTCATTAACTCCGTGTTTTTTTTGTAATTGCTAAGGGAAAATTAAGAATTAGTGAAGCAGATAATTTTTTCTTGAAAATGGAGTAGGTATTAGCTACCCCATTTAAGAAAAGATTATTTGAGCAAAGCACCTGTCAAAATCTTGATAATTTCTGCTTCTGCTACATCAGGATCGTTACTTTCTGCTAATTGATTAATTCTGTCTCGATAACGACTCAAAGCAGCTTTTACTTGCTGCTGACCTGACTTCACTGCATCTTCAAAGTTAAAATTATTTTGCTTATCAGCAGAGGAATTAGCACTTTCAATTCCTAAACCAATTGCTAATAAATTTTCAACAACAGGATAACCACCTTGAATGAACTCTTCACCAACTTTTTTAAGCTTTGGAACTATGTAAGGAACGTCTTTAATTACCTCTTGTTTACGGGCTTTCATACCAGCTAAACGCTTTTCCATTTTGGTAACTTTTTTGACAACAGGTTCTATAACATCCTCATTGACAGTAATTTGTTTTGTTTGTTTCTTCGCTCCCATTGCACCACCTGTTACAGCACCACCTATGACAGCAGCAGCAAGAGGGGCTGCTAGTCCACCAGTTGCTACTGTAACACCAGCAGCTGCTAAACCCATTAAACCAGCCGCTAATCCCCCTAAACCTGCTAATGCACCAACCGCAGTACCACCTGCAATGCGACCAGCTGATCGCCCCGCGTCAACAGTTTCAACTCTTGATTGTGTTTTTTCTCGATAATCTATTTCAACATCTGGCACTTCTACATCTTTATATTCCTGATCCCAACCTGCAATTATTTCTTCCTTTTCTTGTTTGTACTCAACAACGTCAACCATTGTTTCAATGGCTTTAGCACGAGATGTTTTAGTTTGAGCCGCAAACTCATCAACTAATTGATAAAGTTCCTTTTCCATTTCAGCACGAGCATCTTCTTCTAAAAAGATACTAATTCCATAATCACAAACCGCAGCATAAGCTTCATTCAATATCCCTTTACCTAAAGGCGTATCCACTCGTTCAGTTGCTAAACGACTCGCAATATAAATTAAGGCTTCTCGATAACGGTAACTGCGTTCTTTTTTGGCAACTTCTTTTAACTCATCTTTGAGTACCTGCTGCATATTGCCAATTTTTTCCGATGGCAAAATTTGACAAATTAACTCGGTAATTTGACTAATTCCTGTCCCTTTTAAAGAGTCAGTTTCAACAACTGGTGGAATTGTGTTACGGTAAAATTCCTGATAGATTTCCGTAATGAATTTACGAACATCTGCCAGATTTTGAGGGGTAGGTTTTAATTGACCGTCTTTAGTTCGATGAATATTAAGTGCAAAGATAATTTTCTGATTTTGATGGCGCTGTGTTTGTGATTTTAGCAATGCTCTTAAATATTTGCGATCTTCACGAGTAAACTGCATATGAGGTGCAATTACATAAAGAATAACATCCGCCCCAACAAATTTTTGATTGTCACTAGATTGCCAGTTATCAACTGTAACAACTTCTTCCTGAACTCCCTTAGTTTGATACTCAGAAAAATCTAAAACCTTAAATTTACTAACAGGATAAATCTTTTCATCTTCATCTGTAATTTGTTCAATTACTAATGAAGCACGATTGATATTGTCAAATTCTTCACTACTTCCTGCACCGGGTAAATCAAAATAACGCAAATTACTGGCAAGTTGAAAATACTGAACACTACTGGTACAATCTTGATGACCGTGAGATTCCATTGGCGGTTTACCTTTTCCGGGTTCTAAGAAAGTATTTCCTAATGAAGTTTTACCCGCACCTGTCCGACCTGTAGCATAAAAATTAACAGGTTCAGGATAGAGTTTTCTTTTCTTTTGTTCTCGAATATAAGCTGCTGATTCTAAACCTGATAAATCTAGCTCTCTTGCATCTAACATTCTGAGAACTTCAGGACGATTTTGAAACAGCATTTTCAGATTTTGTAAGGGATTGTTAGACATGGTTTAGCTCCTTGTTTTGACTAATAAATAAATCTTGGGATGGGTTCAAACTTGGGTTGTTCAATATTCTTATAATACTCAGCTAATTTTTGTTGCTGAATATCTTGTAGAACCCCAAAATGATCACTAACCCAATCCGAGGGTAAGTCTGTTTCAATTTGGAACAAACGAGGTTGATGTAGAGGATTAATATTGAGATAATACAAATCCGCTAAAAAAGCCGAAATCAATTGATGAATTTTGACAATCGATTGACGGATAGCTTTAATAATTTCATCTTCATTCATTCCCTCAAGTTTTAATCTTTGTTTTTCCTCTTCCCAGTTCCAAGGTAATGTTAGGGATAAAGAATCTTCTAAGCCCCAACAGGTGATATGAAAATAAACATTTTCATCCGTAATATCACTGTAAATCACTACTGTAGGAACGGCGGCTAAATCTATTGCTAACTGTTTCACCTCCGTGTCAAAAACAGAACTTTTAAAGAATTTACCGTAAAACTCAACAGGACAAATATCATCGTTTAAAGGATAATTTTTTTCCAAAAATTCCTTAACTTCGCTTCGCACCTGTTTAGGGAGATGACTATTAAATTGATCACAATCTTCAATATCAGGTGGGGAAAGTAAAATTAATAAACGGTGTTTGTTTTGACCGTTCATTAAAATTTGTTTCATTTCCTCACGACTGAGAATCCCTGACCAATTTTCCCGATCCCAATTTGCCTGAATTTCCCTTAATTTAAGGTTGACTTTTTGGGCAGTTTGCTCCCGTCTTTGTTCAAGATGTAAATAACCTAATTTTTGCTGTTCGGCTAATTCCTCAGCCATTAATTCTAATTCTCTTTCCTTGAGTTTTAACCCCCATTCTATTTGTTGTTGCTGTGCGAGAGAAATTTGTTTCTCCTGTTTCAATCTCGCTTTAGCTAATTCTAATTCCTGCTGTTTGAGTTTTAAGGTTCTCTCAGAAATAATTAAAGCACGATCTTCTCGTTCAGCTTCTGCTTTAGCAATTTCAAGATTAGCTCGCACTTCAATTTCTCGCATATTAGCAAGATCAGCCTGAATATTTAATAATTCCTGCTCACGTTCAGCTTTACCCTTCAGATACAGAGATTCAGCTTTACTAATCCCAATATCTCTTTTCGCTAGATTAGATTTAGGCGGTGAATTTGCCGACGGATTTGGAGTAGTATTTGTTAATTTCTTACTCGCAACGACCGCAACAACACGGCTAACTGTCATCGAAACAAAACCACCGATAGCCACCATTAAGTAAGGAATAGGCATGGTTAATTCTTATTTTTTTTACTTAATTAATCACTGTCACAACTACCATCCCCATCAGAGTCATAACATTGGTCATCGTGGTCATCGTGACAATCCTCATGGTAATCATCATGGTCATCATATTCATCACCATAGTGGTCAGGTTCGTTGTAACTCCCATCGCTATCACTACTAGAACCATAGAAACTAGAACGGCGACGATGGCGTCGGAGTTCATCAGTTAAGGAATTAAGGGAATTGTTAAGATTATTAGTCATAAGTTTTTCCTCAATGAGTGAGTTAATGAGGGCAATACATCTAATGTAATATTTATACTACAAGATGTTATCAATGTCAAGTTTCCTCATTTCAGCATCTAATTTTTACGAAGTCTATTGATGATGGTTTTTGAGAATTTTGGGTTTCTCGCCGTGATTTTTTGCGAGAAACCCGGTTTCTTGGATCTGTTCTGAGTTCGTATAGGCGGACTTTAACTTTGTACTAACAGGTTGAAACCTATCGAACAAAATTGATGATGGCAATAGCCTATCACACTCTTAGGGAAAAAAAGTTGCCAAAAAGTGAAACCCAAAGTGAAAAAAGTGAAAAAAAGTGACATTAGAGTTCTGAATGCCCATGAACAGGGAATAAATGGGATTTCAACTACTATGTGATCAATTCCACATCCGGGGATGGATAGGAAGATTGCCAGTCTTTTTCCCAGGAAATCATAGATGGACTGGAAAATCTACTCCATAGTGTTGATAACTTTTTTTACCCTAGTCCCCGACTTAACAGTTCTTGATTTTCTTGACGTTTTTATTTATGTTAAAAAAATTTAAAACTTTAGATACTTTTGGGAGTTTTTGTTTCGCTACCATGACGAGCATTTGTAGGTTGGTTTGAGGTACGAAACCCAACAAAGCTAATGGGAGTGTTGTTGGTGTTGGTGTTGGGTTGTGCTTTCGCTTCACCCAACCTACTAAATTTTACTTACGTCCCATAGTTCTGTAGACTCTTGAAAAATGATAGTGTATGGTGGTATTGTAATGCCTTTTCTAATTAAGCGACGTGGTATTAGTCTGACTATGATTGGTGCTTGATTGGGAATTTGTGCGCGTTGGAATATGTAAGATATCCACGCCGTTTTATCGACGATAGTTAGAGAATTTAAAAGTTTAATTAGAGACTTTGAAGCACAACAAAAAATTTAATCAGGAGTTTAGAATGAAAATTGCGACCTGGAATGTTAATTCAATTAGAACCCGAAAAGATCATATCGTGCAATGGTTACAAACTAACCCCGTTGACATTCTGTGTTTACAAGAAACAAAAGTAATTGATCAAGATTTTCCTCGTCCGTTTTTTGAAGACCTGGGTTATCAGATTTATATTTATGGTCAAAAAGCTTATAATGGGGTAGCAATTTTAAGCAGAATTCCTTTGGACTCTGTTTATTTTGGATTTTCAGGATTGTTAAATACTGAAGAAGCTCAACAATTTGATGAACAAAAACGAGTTTTAACCGGAATTATTAATGGAATTGCTATCGTTAATTTATACGTTCCCAATGGTTCTAGTATTGATAGCGATAAATATGAATATAAATTAAATTGGTTAAATTGTCTTAAAGATTATTTAAAAATCCTATTAACTCAAACTCAAAAAATTTGTATTTGTGGGGATTTTAATATTGCTTTAGAAGATATTGATATTCATAACCCTAAAAATCGAGAAACTCATATTATGGCGAGTGATGCTGAACGTCAAGCTCTACAATCAATATTAGAATTAGGTTTTCAAGACGCCTTTCGCAAGTTCACAACCGAAGGCGGACAGTTTAGCTGGTGGGACTATCGCCAAGCCTCCTTCCGACGCAATAGCGGATGGCGCATTGATACCCATTATTTAACCTTACCCCTGTATGAAGTTGCCAGCAATTCTATCATTGATAAAATCCCTAGAACCTGGGAACAGCCGAGTGATCACACCCCTGTCATCTTAACACTAGACTTAATCACGGGAGTATAGGTGATTAATACTCTTGCATTTTGACAAGAGTTGTCGTATCTTAATTGAGAAGCTTTATTAACTAATCTTGAAAAACCTAGAGGAATTGAGAGCTTGCAAAACCATAACAAAAGGCACTAGGCTGACAAGTTGAGCAACTTAGCCTAGAGCCTTTTAAGCCGAAAGCGATAATTAATGACCGCTTTTGAAACATCCTTGTGTCTTGATTGAGCGATAACCCTTGGAAAGCGATCGCTTAATTTAGATTGGATAGTTTCATTGTAGGTTTTTTTGTGATTTTCTGTCAAGTCAATTCTTAGGAAAGTTGCATTAATTATCGTTTTCTTAACTAATTGAGAATTAAACCGAAAGTGGGTTGATTTTTTATTAGTCCTAGATCCCCCTAATGCTTTGTCTAGGGGAGAATTAGAGTTCAAAGTTTCTATCAGAAAGGGGAATTTAGGGGGACTATAATCAGAAGTTTTCGGCTTAAGTTGACGAACTTTGGGTATTACTCTGCTCCTACACAAACACCAATACTTAAGAATTACTTTCAACAATTATGAACAATACTCAAACTATTCAATCTATCTCCAAGAGTTTTAGAACAGGTGCGATCGCTAGTTTACTCTTATTGAGTAGTAGTTGCAATAAAGTTGCATCAACCAATAATACCTCACAAGCCGTATCACCAGACACGACGACCTTAGTAGTAAGTAATTTTGCGGATCAAGTTGTTATTCCCACCTATCAACAGCTAGTACAAGAGGCGGGAGAACTATCCCAAGCTGTTAATCAGTTTGTAGAAAACCCCACCGCAGAAACCTTGAAAGCCGCACAAAACGCTTGGGTAGCGACTCGTGCACCTTGGGAACAAAGCGAAGCCTTTGCTTTTGGCCCTGCGGAGTCTTTAGGCTATGATGGGGATTTAGATGATTGGCCTGTGAATGAAACGGATGTTATTGCTGTTATTAATAGTCAGGATGAAATTACCTTAGAGTCAGTAAAAAAACTGCAAACAACGCAAAAAGGATTTCATACAATCGAATATCTATTATTTGGTTTAGATTCTCAAAAAACGGCTCAAAATTTCTCAAAACGAGAATTAAAATTATTACAAAATTTAACTTTAGCGTTTAATGAATCTGCCACTAATTTAACCAAAAGTTGGGCTGAAGGAGTAAATGGGAATCCAGCTTATCGAGAGGTTTTAGCAACCGCAGGAACAAATAGTAATCCCGCCTATCCCACTCCCCAAGCCGCCGTTGAGGAAATTTTACAGGGAATGTTAGGCTGTTTGGATGAAGTGGCGAATGAGAAAATCGGGAAACCGTTAGAAACGAAAAATCATTTAACCTTTGAAAGTCGGTTTAGCCAAAATTCTCTAAGTGATTTTAAGAATAATCTCAAAAGTGTTGAGAATGCTTATTTAGGGCAAATTTCAGGAACGGGAACTCAAAGCAATAGTATTAGCAGTTTAGTCGCTCAAAAAAATCCTGAATTAGATCAAAAAATCAAACAGGAATTAAAAGCAGCTTTAGAAGCGATTAATGGCGTTCCTGCTCCTATTGAAAGCACGATTAAAAGCCCTGATGTAACGGCTAAATTAACATCAGCTAAAACCGCAATTTTAACCTTGTTTTCTACAATAGAAACGCAACTTATTACCCTGCTCAAAACAACCTATAGCAATCCTAAATAATTTCTGAAAAAGTTCTGTAGGGGTTTGGTTTCCAAACCCAGGAGCAAAGAGGGTTTGGAAACCAAACCCCTACGATAAAATATTACAACCTATAATACAATGCAAACTCTATCCTTAAAATATCCTCCTCGAAAACCGATTAAATTTTTAATCATTTTCGCCATCGCAATTTTAGGAGGAATTATCCTATCCCATCTTTGGCATTTTCAAAATTTGTTTCAACCCGAAATCCCTTTAGCAGGAGGAGAAACAACGGTATTTAACCGCAGTTCTAGTAGTTTTGAGCAACCCTTAGCTAATTTAGATGAAGCTGGAAAGAAAAAACATACAGAATCTAATACTGCTTTTGAGGCGAATTTTGTCACCAAACCTGCACAAATTCATCCTGGGTTAGGCCCCTTTTTTAATAATGCCTCCTGTGCAGGATGTCACCTGAAAAATGGTCGAGGTTTACCCGAACCCGGACAATTATTAGTAAGGGTTAGTTCACCTAAAATTAATCCTGTTAAACCCGGTAATTTTCATTTAGAAGGATCGGTTAAAATTGATAATCTACCCCCTGTTTTAGGACTGGGAACCCAAATTCAAGATTTTGCTATTTATGGACAAAAACCTGAAGCTAAAGTTAATATAGAATGGAAAGAAAAAACGGGTGAATATGGCGATGGTACATCTTATCAATTGCGATCGCCTCAACCTAAAATTACCCTCGCTAATGGTCAACCGATTGCAACGGATATTCAAAAATCATTAAGAATTCCACCCCCAGTTTTTGGGTTGGGTTTATTAGAAGCAGTCCCAGAAGAAACCCTTTTGAATCTTGCTGATCCTGAAGATAAAAATCACGATGGAATTTCAGGAAAAGTCAATAAAGTTTGGGATGCTCAAAAACAATCGGAAGGGTTAGGAAGATTTGGTTTAAAAGCTGGAAATCCGACCTTAATTCAACAAAATGCGGGAGCTTATGTGAATGATATGGGAATTACAAACCCCTTATTTACTGAAGGTGAAAAACAAACGGATATTGATCAAAAAACTTTAGACTTAACAACATTCTATGTGCAGACTTTAGCCGTGCCCGCCCGAACATTATTAGATGATCCCCAAGTCAAACGCGGCGAAACCTTATTTACTCAAGCGAATTGTGTTTCCTGTCATTTACCTACCTTAAAAACAGGGAATCATCCCGTTAAAGAATTAACAAATCAAACCATTCATCCCTATACGGATTTATTGTTACATGATTTAGGAGCCGGATTAGCTGATAACCGCCCGGAATTTCAAGCATCAGGAACGGAATGGCGCACCCCGGCTTTATGGGGAATTGGGTTAACTCAAACCGTTTCTCCCTATTCCGGCTATTTGCATGATGGTCGGGCGCGAACCCTGGAAGAAGCGATATTATGGCATGGGGGGGAAGCTGAAACTGCTAAAGAAGCATTCAGAACCCTGAACCAGAAAGACCGAGAGGCGTTAGTCCGCTTTTTGCAGTCGTTGTAAATTTTTGGGGAAAAAATCTTCAGTCAAGGGTACAGATAGGGTAATATAATAGTTTGTGCAAAATCTTCATTAAACTAGGCTCATGGCTGTACCCAAGAAGAAAATGTCCAGGTCGAGACGCGATATGCGGAAGGCGACTTGGAAGCGGAAAGCAAGACTACAAGCTGAAAAAGCGTTATCCCTCGGTAAGTCCGTTCTCACAGGTCGTTCTACAGGATTCTACTATCCCACTGACGACGCAGAAGCAGGCGACGAAGAATAAACGATTACACTGTGCGAAATTACCAAAAATCGGGGCGAGGAAGTCTCTCTGTTAAGCTGAGAAAACCTCGTCCTTTTGGTTTTTGGATAGAATTTTAATAAAATTATTGAGATCTGGGTTTACTATTTTAGGAACTGTGATCTATAATTAGTGAACACCTAAAACCCGACACCTTGGGGTGAGGCTTGTCCTTACCCCACCCCCAAGTTTTAAACAGCATTACGATTATCAATAAGTTGTAAATTACAGGGTTAGTTGTCAACTACCGTGATTTATTTTTGAGCCTGATTGATAATTATTCTGAACCCCAAGCTGTATCAATATCAACACTCCCTTCACATTTACTGGTATCAAGAGGTTTTACTTTACTACTATTTGAACCTAGAGCTTTTAATCCCTTTTCAAAAGCATTCTTTAATAAAGGCGTATTCTCAATTGCTTTCTTAGATCTATTGATCATAAAGAATAAATGAGATTTATTTTAAATTAAAGTTGGAATTTTAAATGAATATTAAAACCCAGTTTCTTAATTGTAGCATATTGGGGAAATTCTATCACAACTAGAAACTGGGTTTTGGGAAATTAAAATTTGTAATTGCGATCACGCACCCACAAACTAACAGGAATTGCTTTTCCTTGAGCATTAACTTTGACTTCTACCACAAAAGATTGTTGATCCTTCATTTGTGCTTCTGTAATGGTACTATTAATTTGTTCTCGTTGATTTTCTGGCATATAATACCGTTCTAAACCATATTCAATACTCCATCCTGTTGATTTTCCTTGTAAAACAATCTGATTATTTGATAAATTCTGAGGATATTCTGCACTGACTTTTACAGGTTTCCAGGCTGAAGGATGTTGAGATTTTGTTGAATCTTTGGGTTGTTCTAAGGTGACATAAATTAGGGTTCCAGTGGGTAAATATTCTTCACCTTTAACGATTTCTTTCCAACCGGGAAGTGCTTTGAGAGTATTCAGATTAGAAATATCATAACTCAGGGTTTGATAATATCCTCGAAAGAAATCATAGGGGTCAACGGGTGCCGTTTGCAGGATGACTGTTTTTCCTGTTACCTGAGTATAAAAGGCTTGGGAGGGAACTGATAAAATTAGAATTAACTGAAATAATAACGGTGTCCAAAATTTCCAAGCCGGAATTTGTTTTTTAACAACAGGAGACTGATTTAAAGTAACAGAAGATTGAGTCTCATTCAAGTTAGCATCATTCATGAGTTTTACTCCTAAAAATAGATCAGTTAACGATTTTGTATTTTAGCAATAGCTAATAAATGGCGTTCAAACCATAAGCCTGCTACAATCACTCCGACTCCACATAAGGTAAACACAAAGGCTTTTAGAATCAATTCGGTATTGTATTCAAAGGTGCGACTCATAATTTGAGAAACTAATAAAATCATTCCCCCCCAAAAGGCAAAGCGTTGAGTTTGGGCGAGTCCAATTCTAATTAATCCCGTTGCTAATAAAAACATCTGAACGTTAAACAAAAATGTTGCAAGTTCAGAAATGGGATGGATTTGTAAATGCCAAAAACAGATTAATCCAGTTAATCCTAAAAATCCTACAATTACGCTGGTAACGGAATCAAATCCCCATTTATTGGGATGAATAGGAGTCGGTTTAACCAGTTGGAACCATTCTAAAAATAGAATGCCTAAAAAGAAGACGAAATCAATTAAAACAAAGTTGCTAATTGGAATTAAGTCGTTAGAATCTGTTGAAGGAAAGTTATTCCAAAACCCGTTAAACGAGAGACTAAAAAATAAAACGGCTAACAGAATAATGGATAGGGTTCGCGCTAAAGGGTGAAAGCGTCTACTGTCAACATTCGGCCACAAAGTATCATCATAACCCCACAGTAAAGCAGGAGTAAAGATGAATAAGAAAGCGAATAGTAACCCTTGGGGTAAATCGGAATTAAACAAGGGAATAATACTAATCTGTAAAGCCGGAATTAGAATCAGTAATGTCATCACGAATAGGACACGGGACTGACACCAATAAGCCAGGGAAATAAACAAAAATCCGGCAATTAACGGGGTATGTTCTAACACTAAATGTAAGATAGAAAATTCTTGCTGTGAGAATAAATCAGAAGTTCCTGTCCAATATCCTATTCCATACAATAGTAGTCCTAAAAATCCTAAAGATGTTAGTTGCAGACTATAGGACATGACTAATACCCCAATTCCCCACACCAGAAAGAGTTCATAAGCAGAAGCACTTTGATGAAAAATTTGTCCCATTAAGGCAATATTTGCCCCTAAAATTAATGCGCCAAAAAGTAATAATCCTTCTCCTAAACGTCGTTTTCTTCCCACTTGGAAAGACTCTGATGGCTGTTTCCATAAATAAAAGCCAGCCGCATTGACTCCAATAAATAAACTCAGAAGCAGAATCACTTTAACTACTTTTGACCAGTCCTGCCAATTCGCCGCCACAAAAGTAATAACACCTAAACCTAATAGAATGCTGCCTAAACCGATTAAAATCATCACAAATCGACTACTGGCGGCGGTTTCAAGATGATCAAATTGATAGCGTGTTGCTAACTGTTGATATAGAGAATCATCAATGAGTTGTTCTTCCTGCCAAAGTTTGGCTTCTTGGCGTAGTTGACGTCGGAATTTTTCATTAATCATTTTAATTGAAATTAAACAAGGTTAAAAGAATCAGAGGTTTATTCTATCCTAGGATAGAATTGTATTTTAGTTCTAACCTAGAGATTTTAGAAACCGCAACTCTTGTTCTAATTGAAAATTGAGGTTAATTGTTAAACTTTGTGACAGATCCTTAACTTGCACAGAACAAAGCCAAAGGAAAAAAACAAAATTTGCGATCGCCATCAAAATTAATATTTACAACTTCTTTGTGTCTTTTTATCTTTGCGGTTCAATTAAAGGTTTGACAGAGAAAAATTTTTATTCCTATTCCCTGTTCCCTCTTTTAGAAGCTAAAAATTTCAGCATTTTTTCAAAGACTTGGACAGCGAGTTCTGATCCGTTATCTCTAGTAAAAATATCATAATTGGGATGGGAGTTAGCCTCAATAAACCAATATTGATTCTGTTCATCTACCGCAATATCTAACCCCGTATAATCTAAAGCTAATTCTTGAAAAATAGGTTGACAAAAGGTTTCAATCTCTGATATAATTTTATCATTATTAATATATTTAGCTTTTCCACCTTCCCAATGTAAAGGGCTTAAATTTCCGATAAATCTTGCCTGACTAATATCTTTTTCATACAGTAAGATTAATTTTTGATTTAAGAAAACGGCTCGATATTCCCGTTGAATTAAAATATATTCTTGAGCGATAGCAACATAATCATAATTTTTATCATGAATATTAAAAATTGTGGTTAATGCTGTTTCAATTTGTTCAAGATCTTGACCTAAAAAAACATTCTGTCCACTGGAACCAGAATTGCGTTTAACAATTACTGGAAATTTAAAAATTCTCTCGATTTCACGAGCAATATCAGGACTGGTTTTAAACTGTAAATACTCTTGATATTTTTGATCACAAAATGGGGAAAGAAAGCCTATTGTTTTCGGGATATTAATTTTCCCCTTTAAAATCGAGTAAGTGTATTCTTTATCCTTGAGAATTTTAAAAACAGATTGGTCAACAAAAGGTGTACTATAATTACAGAAATAGTAATTTTTATCGAGCTTAATTTTGACTAAATTTTCATGACTATGGAGAATTTCATAATCAATATTGAGGTTTTGACAAGCTTGAAGTAATAGCCGAATATTATTTAACATATAGCAGAGAACAGGGAACAGTAAGAATTAAAAGGGTTTCAGGGTTTAAAAATGTCTTAACCGTAATGCGTAGCACTATATAAATAACTGAATGCAATTTTGAAATCTTAAAAAATCGATACAGGGAAATCGGAGATGTCTAAAAAGACGATATAAATAACGCCTAGGCTATCTCCTGATTTCTAGTATCAGAACGAGTAGAAACCCCCTATAAATCGAGTTATCGTGTAGGGTGATTTCCCTGGATTTGTTGGCGACCATTCCGAATCACTCGCATCATTTCATTTAACTGTTGCTCGATACTTCCTAAAACGTGATCTGCATAGTCATCTGCACCATTTTGAATTTCTTCACATTCAGCCAGAGTTCGCGATCGCATTTCTTCTAATTCCTGTTGAAGACGATAGCGAATTTGTTCAATTTCAGACAAAGTTTGTTGTTGAAGCGTCTCACATTCGTGTTGAACTTGTTGACGCAATTGATCCGCTTCAGCTTTTGCTTGTTGAATTAAACCCATCTCATTCAATATTCGAGCCGCTCTTTGTTCAGCCGCATCGATAATTTCCTGAGCATATTCTTCCGCTTCTTGAAGAATTTCATCCTTATGACGGACGATAATATCTGACTCTTGAAATGCACTCGGTAAATTCAATCGAATTAAATCTAATTGATCGAGTAATTGTTCTTCATCGACTAAAGTGCGTCGAGTTAATGGAATTCTGGGACTATCGAGAATCATTTCCTCCAGTCGGTTAAGTTCCCGTTGGATATCAATTCCAGGGGAATTACTCACCGGAGTTTCAGGTTCTACACGGAGTCCATTTTGTTCAGGTTCTAGTCTTGGAGTTGATTCCTGGCGTAACATTTATAGATTTCTTGAGCAACGTGATTAGGAACAAGATGATCAACAGAACCCCCAAATCGGGCAATCTCTTTGACAACACTACTTGACAAGAAACTATATTCTTTTGAGGTTGCCAAAAACACCGTCTCAATTTCTGTTGACAGGGTTTTATTGATGAGAGCCATTTGCAGTTCTAATTCAAAATCTGAAAGAACTCGCAGACCTCGGAGTAAAACTTGAGCGTTCCGTAGTTTTGCATAGTCTACCGTTAGACCATCAAAACTGGCTACTTCTAAATTGTTCAAATGTTGGGTACTGTAACGAATTTGTTTAATCCGTTCCTCTACGGTAAATAAAGGCTTTTTATTCGGATTTCCCAAAACCGCCACAATCACCTGATCAAACAGTTTACAACCTCGCTCGATGACATCTAAATGTCCTAACGTAACCGGATCAAAACTACCCGGATAAAGGGCTATCACGATCAAGGTAAGATGAAAGTTACTGCCAAATTATAGAACGAAGGGGGAACTCCGGGAGTAGGGGGAGTAG
>NZ_JADEWU010000168.1:0-1083 GCF_015207485.1 Planktothrix mougeotii LEGE 06226 | reverse complement strand
TAGAACCACAGACTGTAGGGTGCGTAAGGCGAAGCCGCACGCACCATCTGTAATACAAGCGGAAGTATTGGGGAAAGATGCGATCGCTAAGGTGGGTAAAACAAAGCCACACACACCATCTGTAATAGAAGCGGAAGTATTGGGGAAAGATGCGATCGCTAAGGTGGGTAAAACAAAGCCACACACACCATCTGTAATACAAGCGGAAGTATTGGGGAAAGATGCGATCGCTAAGGTGGGTAAAACAAAGCCACACACACCATCTGTAATACAAGCGGAAGTATTGGGGAAAGATGCGATCGCTAAGGTGGGTAAAACAAAGCCACACACACCATCTCTAATAGAAGTGGAAGTATTGGGGAAAGATGCGATCGCTAAGGTGGGTAAAACAAAGCCACACACACCATCTCTAATAGAAGTGGAAGTATTGGGGAAAGATGCGATCGCTAAGGTGGGTAAAACAAAGCCGCACACACCATCTGTAATAGGAAAAGCGATCGCTAATCAATTTTATCGATTCCCTTTTTTAGAATTCTTTTCGGGATTAATAGATTTTGGGCTGATGGTGCGATCGCATTGTATTGCATATTTCTTCCCTAAAAGATGGTGCGTGCGTCTGCGCCTTACGCACCCTACAATTGATTTGATTTTTTCGTTAATTTTTGAGAAATAGATCGGATTAATGCCGGATGGTGGATGACTTTAAAAAAGTTTTTTACTGCTGATAATTTAACATAATAGTTTTAATGATATTACATAATCAGGGACACCCTTGACAACAACCTAATAACACTTCAGCAAAAATTAGGATTTCAAGGAATTGAAATGATTGCAGGTGATTTGTCCAATTTTTGTTTAATTCAATCTTAGACTGAGTTTTCAATCTCTCATGTTATTTTATAAACCATGAATGTTATCAATCCCTTGCAATCATGGCTTTAAAGTTTATCTCCATTCCACCGGAAACCAGAAAACCTCCTGAAGGGTTAATTGCGTTAATGCACGGTTGGGGTGCTAATGCCGAGGATCTGACTGCTCTAGCTCCAATGCTGCGTTTACCTGAATATCAATTCATTTTTCCCC
>NZ_JADEWU010000068.1:0-31015 GCF_015207485.1 Planktothrix mougeotii LEGE 06226 | reverse complement strand
TGTACGCTTAGAAAATTTGTTTGGCTCATTGTGGGAAAAAATGGCAGTGATTTCCCCAAAGTTATCATGACACCTTTGGGTACGATGGGGATTGATTCGAGCGATCGCTTCGTCGAACTCACGTTAATTCATCTATCTTCCTCTGTGGAGACTCCCAGTGAACCTGTAATCAGGTCAGTGGTGAGAGGAAACAGAGGGCAGGGTTTATGTTGCATACAAGTAACCATATATCGGGTTTTTGGGCTAGAAACTTTTCAATATCTTGAGTCCCTTTTTTCAGGTTACACTTCTCACAAGCTAGGCATAAATTACTGATACGGTTAGAACCTCCTTTGGTTTTAGGTTGAATATGTTCTATCTGAAGAGGAACATTTTCTCTTCCACAGTAAGCACATTTTCTTTGCCATTTTTGCAATAAGTATTCTCGAACTTCATAACCTTGCAATTCCCCTTGTTGGTATTCAATTGCTGAGATTTCAGGATTCTCAAGTTTTTGTAAATCGAATCTAACTAACTCTTGGGTTATTGAACAAATAGGGGCAAATCTGAGCATTTTTTTCACCCAGGTTAGAGTGGTTTCAACTCGATGTTGCAAGGAGGGAGCTAACCATCCTTCTGAACGTTTTCGGTTCAAAAATCGAGGTTGACGATATCGAGTTTGGCGATTTCTTCGGGAACGACGTAATAAACGCCGAGATTCCAAACTGGCTTTAATCCCTTGACCCCGATGAGTGAGTTCTGCACCCCAAATCACTTTATCACCTTGAACTAAAGCAATTCCTGTGGCTTTGGAACCTGGATCTAACTTCAGTTCTATTGATTCAATCTGAGAATTTTCAACGGTTTTCTTTAAGATAATTGTAAACGGATATTTTCGGAAAACAGTCGCTTTCTCTTGTTTTAGAAGTTTCCTGGCGACCGAAGGGTGGCAAGGGCTTAAAGGTTGGTCTTTGGCATCAATTACGAAGACGTAATTAGACATTTCTGTCTCTCCTATTTCTAGGGTAAAGTTAGCTTTGCCAAGGTTTTAAGAGCTTTTTAATCTAGTAACACTTCCTTAACCCGATAAAGATGTTTAATTACTAGAGACAGAGCCGGGGACTAGCTACGCATCCACAGGGTGTCGTGACTCAAAAAACGGAGTTCAAGAAGAACTTAGGCGGGTAAACTATCGGCTTTTTTCAAAGCCTCCACTGTACTTGTACTCAAGTCAGTCGGGGTTGTTTACTAACTCAATTCTTGCCCTTAATCCATTGCTGGTTAACTGTTGTAACAGCCAATTTGCCCGATATTGATCTCGAAAAGCCCCCGCTTGAACAACTTGTCGCCCTGCAACCACCGTAGGAAAGGCTTCTGGCACAATTGAGCGAATCCGACGAAGCTCACTATCATTACTACTTTCCACCACAACTCGATACCTTAAGCCCAAAGCCATCGGACTTAAAGGAATTGCTTCACCGCCGCCACTGGCGACCTCATTGGGAAGTAAACCCCCACCCGACCCAATGGGAATATCTGGCCCCGGAACCGCTAAAACCCCAATGGCTGCAATGGAAGCGGGTTGAGTGGGTTGAGGCGGTTGGGTAATCGGTTGTGTTTGTTGAGGTTGGGAACGGGGAGAGGGAGACTGGGGGGAAGGACGATTTAAGATTAACCGGGAAAAGGTTGAGATTAATGACCCAGCTATAGAGTCCGCCGATGAGGTGGGTCTTGGGGGGGGTTGAGGAGGGCGACGAGTATTCGGTAAGGGGGGTAAGTTAGGAGATTCAGGAGGAGGAACCGGAATGGGAATGGCGGTGGCGGTTTGAGTGGGAGTTGGGGCGGGAACGGGAATCGGAATCGGGTTTTGAGCCGTTGAATTGGATTCGGGAAGATAGACCGGAAGGGCGGAGGGGGTGTTAATCGGGGTCTGGGTAGCGGGATCGTTGGCAACAATGGCCACAGGCTGTGGAGAGGGGGCGGGAGAGTTTAAGATCTGACTGACCAGGGGAGAAGGAGCGGCGGCGGGGGTATAGGTTCCTGACACTTGAATCGCCCCAAACACCTTAGCGGTGGATAATTGGTTTCCGTAGGCTTGAATTTGTTGGCCCTGGGTTCCGTTATTGAGATCATAACGGCCGTTATTGCGAATTACGTTGCGTCCGGGTTCCTGAGTATTACCCAAATCAGGTAAAGATTGAGCGATCGCGACAATTCCATCTCGTTGATTTCGTTCAATTTGATTATCCCGTAAAATCGGTCGAGCGTTAGCTTGAATCACCACCCCATCTTTATTATCAACAACACGATTTCCGATCACAAAAGGGGCTGCATTTTGAGCAATATTAATTCCAAATCCGGTATTTTGAAAATCGTTATTCCGAACTTCGGGGCGAGAATTCCCATAAATCGTCATGCCATTGGCGCCATTTTGAGCAAAATAATTCTCTTGAATAATCGGCGCACTCATTCCCACCACAGAAATGCCATCGTGGGTATTTCCAATAAAGGTATTTTGAGAAACAATTAAAGAACTTGATTCAATCCATAACCCATAGCCTCGGTCACTGGAATTAGTAATCGTTACTCCACTAATTTTTGAGCCATTTGCCCCTAATACGGCAATATTTTGGCGGGCAAATGTTCGGCTAGTGTAGAACCCGCCGCCTTTAATCACAACATCTTTGCCCTTTGTATTCGGATTGCCTTGCAGGGTAATATTATCATGTAAAATAATCGGAAATTGTTCTCCGGTTTCGCCACTATAGGTTCCGGGTGCTAAAATAATTGCAGTATTTCGTTGGGCTAAACTTAAAGCTTTTGTAATCGTTCTTAAAGGGGATTGTTGTGTGCCTTGCCCTTGATCATTTCCCGTTATTGAACTAACATAAATCACCGCCGTTGAACGATTGCTGGCTTGTGTTATCGGTTGATTGTTCGCAGGAACGGCTAACCCAGAAACAGGTTGAAACAATCCTAACCCCAAAGTCACTAATAGTAATGGGGAAAAAGATTGCAATACCCTCAATAAAAATGGTGAAGAAAATGGCAGGGCAGTTGGGACAAACCATAAACAAGATTGAGGAATACCGAGTTGTCGAGTCATTGTAGGGGGGTAGGACTGAAGGTTCGGATTAGCATTGATCATTTCCGTTGTTGCACTCAGAACCTGAATTTGTTGTTAAGCTTGGGTACTTCCATTGACAGTTACGGCTTAGGGTTGTCCAAGCATAACAACAGGGGGTCAAACTACAACAACGGAGTGCCAAAATTCAGCGACTCTGACGGACTGAAATTAGTTTAAAATTTCAATGGCGTCAAACCAGCCTTAATTTTGCCTTAAATTTAACCTTTTGGCTATTAAGAATTTTGAACTTTGTTTCGACGCACCGAGGGTCAATTTGAAATTGACGAATATTATATCTTGAATTGGAACATTACGCACTCATTGAGGAAGATTGGATGGAGGAACAATACAGTCCCTTGGCGCAACCGATTTTATATCGGATTTTAGATGCCAACTTAGACCGCACCCGTGAAGGGTTAAGAATTATTGAAGAATGGTGTCGGTTTGGACTCAATAGCGGAGAACTCGCAGAAGAATGTAAACATCTGCGCCAAGAAGTTGCCCGTTGGCATACGATGAACCTACGTTCCTATCGTAATACAATCGATGATCCGGGTACAGAATTAACCCATCCCCAAGAAGAACAACGTTCAGGAATTGAACAATTATTACAAGCCAATTTCTGCCGCGTTCAAGAAGCCTTACGAGTTCTGGAAGAATACGGCAAATTATATCATCCAGAAATGGGAAAAACCTTTAAACAAATGCGCTATCAAGTGTATACCTTAGAAACTCGTTTACTGGCTCATGATCGGCATAAAGTTTTACTGAATTCCTATCTTTATTTAGTCACTTCCCCAGGAGAACGGTTATTATCGATTGTGGAAGCAGCCTTACAAGGAGGATTAACTTTAGTTCAATATCGAGATAAAACCTCTGATGATGAAACTCGACTGAAAACGGCTCAAAAATTATGTCAATTGTGTCATCGTTATAATGCCTTATTTTTAGTTAATGATCGCGTTGATATTGCCGTCGCCGTTGATGCCGATGGCGTTCATTTAGGACAAGATGATATTCCCATTGAATTAGCTCGACAAATCCTTGGCCCCCAACGATTAATCGGTCGGTCTACCCATAGTCCTGAAGATCTAAAACGGGCAATTCAAGAAGGAGCAGATTATATTGGAGTCGGGCCTGTTTATGAAACCCCAACGAAGGCAGGAAGAGCCGCAGCAGGCTTAGAATATGTTCGTCATGCCGTTAAAAATTCAATGATTCCTTGGTTTGCCATTGGAGGAATTGATATGAATAATTTGGATGATGTTATGGCAACGGGTTGCGATCGCATTGCGGTGGTTCGTTCTATTATGAATGCAGAACAACCGACTTTAGTAACTCAATATTTCCTCTCTCAACTCAATCGTTTTAGAAGCCTAAAGTCCTATAAAGTCTTACCCAAATAACCCTAAATTGATATCATGGCTGAAACCATTACCCTCAAAGTTAATGGAGAATTAAAAACCTGTTCTGCGGGTTTAACACTTCCCCAATTTTTAGAACAGCAAGGTTTAAATCCCCGGTTAATTGCTGTAGAATATAACGGTGAAATTCTCCATCGTCAATTTTGGGATCAAACTGAAATAAAATCAGGAGATGTCTTAGAAATTGTCACCATTGTTGGAGGCGGCGTTTAATTTGTTATCCTGCGTAGGGGCGGGATTATCCCACCCTTACCAATAATGATTTATTATTATTTTGATTCATTAACCCAACCTAATTATTGACAGATTCCCCATTCGTAATTCGTAATTCCTAATTCCTAATTCCTAATTCCCCATTCCCTATGTCAATATGAGATAACCTCAAGCACGGATACAGCAATGGCGAAAGAAAAGCGAGATTCCAAACCTAGGCATATTGTTCTGACTTCTCACCCCACCCCCTACGGCGCCAAACCGATCCCCATTCATTGGGGAAACGCCGATCCCCTCAAACGTGGCCCCTTAATTGGAACCTTGACCGATCCTAGCCATCGTAACGTAATTGGAACCCATTCCGGTTCTTATGCCATTTATCGCGCCTTAGCAGTGGTTCAGGGAAGCTTAAAAACCGACCATCGCGCCGACTTAACCAATACTTCCCCCATTGTCAATATTGGCCCCTATCCCAGTTGGGCTGATCCTGATAAAATTGTCGCCCTCGATCCCTTTGGGGCGGTGGTTGGGGATGTATTTACCGACTATTTTGAAAAAGGCTATGATATTCGCCCGACTATTGCGATTACAAAAGCCCATATTAATATGCCCGAATTATACGAGGCAGCCGCCAAAGGACGGTTAAAATTAGATGGGGAAATCATGAAAGAAAATGGGGATTTAGTGGTTACAAAAGCCGCTATTGAACCTGTGTGGTATTTACCCGGTGTTGCCCATCGTTTAAAGGTGAGTGAAAGCGATTTACGTCATGCTTTATTTGAACAAACTGGGGGGATGTTTCCTGAGTTAATTACCCGTCCTGATTTACAAGTATTTTTACCGCCTATTGGTGGGGTTACGGTTTATATTTTGGGGGATATTTCAGCCATTACTGATCCCGATCGCCCAGTGGCGGTTCGAGTTCATGATGAATGTAATGGGTCTGATGTTTTTGGGTCTGATATTTGTACCTGTCGCCCCTATTTAGTGCATGGCATTGAAGAATGTATTAGAACAGCCCAGGAAGGGGGTGTCGGGGTGATTGTGTATTATCGAAAAGAGGGACGAGCATTAGGAGAAGTGACGAAGTTTTTAGTTTATAATGCCCGCAAACGTCAAACGGGAGGCGATCGCGCAGACGCTTATTTTGAACGGACAGAATGTGTAGCAGGGGTTCAAGATATGCGCTTTCAAGAGTTAATGCCGGATGTGTTACATTGGTTAGGAATGACTCAAATTGATCGCTTAGTTTCCATGAGCAATATGAAATATAATGCCATTGTCAATTCGGGAATTGAAGTGGTGAAACGGGTTCCTATTCCTGATGATTTAATTCCGGCGGATGCCAAGGTTGAAATAGAAGCCAAAAAAGCCGCAGGCTATTATACCGAAGGGGAAATTTTAGATGCAGAAGGGTTAGTGAGTGTGAAGGGTCGAGAGTATTAAGGGTAGAGAAATCGGGTTTTTTTAGGGAAGTTTGGGAGAATACAAACCCTTGAGAAAAACCCGGTTTCTGCATAGTTAATATTTAGTTCTAACCTAACTTGACTCAGAGTAACATATAAGTTACTATGGTTCTAAGTATGAAAGTTCAAGAATACCTTAGAGAAGATGGTTCAAGCCCTTACCAAGAGTGGTTTGATACTTTAGATGTTTATGGTGCGACTAAAGTATCAACTGCTATCGTTCGCTTAGAGTTAGGTAATACATCAAATATTAAATGGTTTGATGGTATTGGTGAATTAAAAATTGATTATGGCCCTGGATATCGAATTTATCTTGTCCAACAAGGTCAAGAACTTATAATTTTATTTGGGGGAGGAACAAAAAAAACACAACAATCAGATATTGAGAATGCTAAAAATTTATATCAAGAATACAAACACAGAAAAAAACAAATTTTAAATCAAGAGAAAGCTCAAAAGAGGCATAAAAATAAAAAGAGAGGTAAATATGGTAGAAATTAGTAGAGATTTTAAAGAAACAATTACTGCACGAGTTCAAAGAGAACCTGATTTTGCGATGGCTTTATTTGATGAAGCGATCGCTCTATTTTTGAATGGAGAACCTGAAGTTTCCCGATTAATATTGAGAGATCTAGTTAATGCAACAATCGGTTTTGAAGAACTAGCTCTTGAAACCTCAAAACCTAGCAAAAGTTTACACAGAATGTTATCTGCAAAAGGTAATCCAACGATGGACAATTTAACGGCTATTTTTGATGTTCTTCGTCGGAAACTCAATGTTGAAATTAAAGTTAATATAGTAGCTTCTTGTCGCTAAAATATTATGGGTTACTGATGCTATAATGTTCCGAGCTATTATAACGGGGAACACTTCGACAGGCTCAGTGCTTCGCAGTAAGCTGTGAATCGGTTAAAGAATAATTTTTATTAAATCTAATATTTTTTTAGAGTTTAACATGAGAGAATTAGCAAAGGAAGTCTGAGGGTTTTTTTTTATGACAATGCTAAACTTGAAACCCACCCATAAACCTGTTAAAGCTTATTATGACGCTTTACAACAGTTTGCAAAGTTGGGGGTTTCCCATGAATTAGCAGTGAAAGATGCCTTTGCAGACTTATTAAAAGCTTGTTGTCAACAATTTAATTTAACCTTAGTTCCTGAAAAATCGATTAAATTACCCAACGGTAAAAGCATTCGGGTTGATGGTGCGTTAGTTCGAGATGAAACCCTACAATATGGCATTTGGGAAGCGAAAGATAGTCATGATAAATTAGACCGAGAAGTTAAACAAAAATTTGCCGTTGGATATCCGAAAAATAATATTATTTTTCAAGCTCCAGAACGGGCGATTTTATGGCAAGGGGGAAAACAAATCTGTGATGAGGATATCACAAAACCGCAAATTTTAGTCGATACCTTAAAGTTATTTTTTGAATATCGAACGCCTGCGATCGCACAATGGGAAACGGCGGCTTCTGAATTTGGCGGACGAGTTAAAGAGTTATCGGGTAAACTGATTAATTTAATTGAAACCCAACGGAAAATAAACCCGAAATTTATTCAAGCGTTTAGTGAATTTACGGAAATTTGTCGTCAAGCCATTAACCCGAATCTTGCTGAGGCTGCGGTGGAGGAAATGTTAATACAGCATCTCCTCACAGAACGAATTTTTAGACGAATTTTTGATAATCCTGATTTCACCCGTCGCAATATTATTGCGGTGGAAATTGAAAAGGTAATTCAAGCGTTAACGTCTAAATCCTTTAGTCGAGATCATTTTTTAGGGGAAGTAGATTATTTTTATCGAGCGTTAGAAGATGCAGCCCAAACTATTAATTATTATAGCGAAAAACAGCATTTTTTGAATACGGTTTATCAGAAATTTTTTCAAGGGTTGGCGGTGAAAGTTGCCGATACTCATGGAATTGTTTACACCCCTCAACCCATTGTTAATTTTATGGTTAAAAGTGTTGAGGATATTTTACAAAAAGAGTTTGGCAAGTCGTTAAATGATAAGGGAGTTCATATTCTTGATCCCTTTGTGGGGACGGGTAATTTTATTTTACGGGTGATGCAGGAAATTAGAAAAACAGCCCTTCCTTATAAATATGAACATGAATTACACTGCAATGAGGTGATGTTATTACCTTATTATATTGCTGCGATGAATATTGAGCATCAATATTTTGAAGCAACGGGAGGTTATAAAGCTTTTGAAGGGATTTGTTTAGTTGATACGTTTTCGGATCAACAGGTTCAACAGTTATCGTTATTTACGCCAGAAAATACCGCTAGGGTTCAACGTCAAAGAAGTTCACCAATTTTTGTGATTATTGGAAATCCGCCTTATAATGCTTGGCAGGTTAATGAAAATGATAATAATAAAAATCGGAAATATGAAGAAGTTGATCAACAAATTCGAGAAACCTATGCTAAAGATTCAAAAGCAACTAATAAAAGTTCTCTTTCTGATCCTTATGTTAAAGCAATTCGCTGGGCATCTAATAGGATAGGAGATGAGGGAATTATTGCTTTAGTGACAAATAATAGTTTTATTAATGCTCTTGCTTTTGATGGCATGAGGAAACATTTAGAGAAAGATTTTGATTTAATTTATCTTGTTGATTTAGGAGGTAATATCAGAAAAAATACAGATCCTTCAAAAAGTATTCATAACGTTTTTGATATTAAAGTCGGAGTTAGTATTAATATTTTTATTAGAAAAAATAGACCCAACCAGTCTAAGAATACAAAAATTTATTATGCTAGTGTTGGTGAATTTTGGAGAAAGGAAGAAAAATTAGGATATTTAGATCAGTCGCAAAGTTATAGTAATATTGAATGGTCACTGATTAATCCTGATCAAAAATATACTTGGTTAACAGAAGGATTGCAAGATGATTTTGAAAGTTTTATCCCAATAGGCAATAAAGAAACTAAAGATAAATCGATTAATGAATCAGATATTTTTAGAAATTATAGTAGTGGTGTGCAGACAAACCGAGATGTGTGGGTGTATAACTTCAATAAAAATTTATTAGTTGAAAATATAAAATTAACCATAGAAAATTATAATCATCAGGTTTATCAATGGAAAACTAAAAGAACGCCTAAAGATACAGTAGATTCATTTGTTATTTACGATGACACTAAAATTAAATGGAGTAGTCGTTTAAAAGAGTGTTTAAATTCTGGGAATATAGCAGACTTTAACAATGAGAAGATTAGATTGTCTATGTATCGTCCATTTTCTGTACAACTTTTATATTTTGACGAAATTTTTAATCATCGTAGAGGTCAATTCGCTTATATATTCCCTACACTAGATACTGAAAAAGAAAATCGAGTTATTGCTGTAACTAATCATTCACAAATTCCTTTTTTAGTACAAATAACAAATTGTATTCCATCTCTTGATGTCGGTGGTCGTCCTGGTCAATGTTTCCCCTTCTACACCTACGACGAAGACGGAACAAACCGAAAAGAAAATATCACCGACTGGTCACTTGAAGAATTTAGAAATTATTACCAAGATCAGACCATTACAAAATGGGATATCTTCTATTATACCTATGGAATATTGCATCATCCCACCTATCGAGAACGCTACGCCGCTAACCTGAAACGAGAACTTCCGCGCATTCCCTACGCACCCGATTTTCGAGGGTTTGTAAATGCAGGACAACAATTAGCAGATTTGCATCTCAACTATGAACAACAACCCGAATATAACCTTAAATTTATTGAAAATGATCAAGTTCCGTTAAATTGGCGAGTTGAAAAAATGAAACTCAGTAAAGATAAAACCCAAATTATTTATAATGAGTTTCTCACGTTAAGCGGCATACCTCCAGAAGTGTTTGAATATCGCTTAGGAAATCGTTCGGCGTTAGATTGGATTATTGATCAATATCAAGTTAAAATTGATAAACGGAGTGGAATTGTTAATGATCCGAACCGTTTAGATGATGAACAATATATTGTGAGGTTAATGGGTCAAGTGATAACCGTTAGTTTAGAAACGGTTAAAATTGTTAATCATTTACCCGATTTGGGATTATACTAAGAGAAGAAGCCCTGAAGGGCTTACTACTTAAGAGAAGAAGCCCTGAAGGGCTTACTACTTAAGAGAAGAAGCCCTGAAGGGCTTACTACTTAAGAGAAGAAGCCCTGAAGGGCTTACTACTTAAGAGAAGAAGCCCTGAAGGGCTTACTACGAGGAGGGATGATATGAAAAATTTAGCAGATTATCAAAATGCGATCGCTTATTTTCGTTCTCCTCAAGCTATTCGAGAACGGTGTAATTTTATTTTTAATTTAGCGTTATCTGAACAATTACAACATTTCCGTTATTATCCCGAAAGGTTAGAATTGGTAGCTAATTTTGTGTTAGATAATATTAGACAAAATTATCCTAATCTTCAGGTTCCTTTCCATTCTCGATGGCGACATTTTGAAGTCGGGAATATTCCTCGCCTTGAAAAGTTACAAAAACAGCTAAATGATTTATCTTTAGTAGAACAAACCCAAGCAAAACTAGATTTAGCGATTATTAGTGTTTTATTAGATGCGGGTGCGGGGGAAAAATGGTACTATCAAGAACCTGAAACGGGGTTAGTTTGGCGACGTTCTGAAGGGTTAGCAATTGCAAGTTATGAAATGTTTTGTCAAGGGGTATTTTCAAGTGATCCTGAATCTCCGTTTCAAGTTGATGCTAAAGGATTAATAAATTTAACAGAATCTCAATTCATAAGCGGATTTCAAATTACTGAAAATAATCCTTTAACCGGAATTAAAGGCAGATTAGAACTGTTAAAAAAATTAGGAAAAACTTTATATGATTATCCTCATTTATTTGGAGAATATAACCCTAGATCTGGAAAATTAGCGGATTATTTTTTAACCCAAACCCAAGATAATCAACTCAGTGCGGTTACGGTTTTAACAGCTATTTTAGAAGGATTAGGAGAAATTTGGCCGGGACGATTAACCCTTAATCAGGTTAATTTAGGAGATGTTTGGTATTATCCAGGGTTAGAAGCCTTGGATTCCAAATATCCCTTTGTTCCCTTCCATAAATTATCCCAATGGTTAACCTATTCTTTACTTGAACCTTTGCAGGATTTAGGATTAGAAATTATTGATTTAGATCAATTAACGGGATTAGCAGAATATCGAAATGGGGGATTAGGGTTAGATTTAGGATTATTAGAATTAAAAGATCCAAATTTATTTAAAATCTTCCATAAACCTGATTCTAGTGTTATTATAGAATGGCGATCGCTGACTATTATAATACTGGATAAAATTGCTGATATTATCTGCCAAAAATTAAACTTTACTCCCCAAGAATTTCCCCTGGTTAAAGTCTTACAAGGGGGAACGTGGAACGCCGGACGAGAAATTGCGAAGCAACGCCGTTCTGATAGTTCTCCCCCTCTGCAATTAGAGAGTGATGGAACGGTATTTTAAGCTTGTTTTGTTAACACAAATACACTCCCTACATTTCCCCGTCCGATTCTTAAATCTGCATCTAAATAGGTAATATCTAACCAGCCTTGTTGATCCCGGGCTTGTAAATTAAAATCAATGGCTATAAATTTTTTACCTGTTTCAATATCCGCAATCAAAGAATTCGGGGATTGATACCCGATAAAGCGTTGAGAACCGATAATAAACCGATTAAATTTAACATTAACTCGTTTTTCGGAAACGGCTTCAAATTGGGCGGCGACACTGACTAATCCTTCTAATAAGGGTAAACTTTGAACTTCGGCGATATTATAAACTTTTTGATCGGCTACCCGAATACATTGATAAATTTGTCCTAATCTCAACAATGGAAAACGACCGATTCCTAATAATTCATCGCTACTGGTATATAATAATCGCCAATTGCCCTCTAACAGTTGAGGCACTTCCAACGGTCGAGGGTTGGGGTTGAAGTCCTCTAGTTGAGTAATGGCCGATAAAATAGCGACTTTATCGGTTTCAGTGGCGAGTAACCCTCGATTTTTACCCGCGATCAGTTCTAAGAGGGTGGCTTTTTTTTGATTAATCATAATTAAAATTTATATTATTAAAATAATGAGTTAGCTTTTTAAATCGATATCGAGTTTTATCGATTTAACAATTATGATACTGTCCATAATCAACTATTGTGTAAAATTACATTAAGTCTAACGTACTTCTATTTGACACCTGAAACTAAAAATGCTCAATCCATCATTGCGCGAAATCCCTGTCCATGAACCGGCGGATGTGATTCCTTCTAAGCAAGAAATTTCACTTCTGACTTGGTTGGAATCAACTGGACGTCTAATCGCGCGAGATACTCCCATTAGTGAAGTCACGGACTACTTGGATGATGAAGAGGAAATCTCGGAACTCATGTCCGTTGATGACTCCGTTTATGATGATGATGATGATGATGATATCGATGAGGACTTATTAGAAGGCTAGGAAGACCGACGAGGGCACTGTCACCAGTTGACCGAAACCCTTTGTCCTATTTCCAGTCTTTTGACTTTGTGGTGTTGAGGATTAAATTTTTTTGTGGATACCAAATTTTCTTCGGTTAAATCATTCAACTTGTCTGGACAAACCTTACTATTGTTCCTGAGTTTGGGGTTGAGTGTATTCGCCTTGAGTTTAGATGGGGTGAACGGCCAATTATTCCAGATTCAAGGGTCGTTATTTCTGCCTGGGTTAGTGTGTACGGTTGCGGTTTCTGTCTTGGGATCTTGGGTGATTCCAATTTTAGTCCGAATTAAAGCCGGACAATTTATTCGAGAAGATGGCCCCCAAGCGCATTTACAAAAAGCTGGAACTCCAACGATGGGAGGCATCTTTTTAATTCCTGCGGGAGTGGTGATCGCTGTTATTTTAACTCGATTTCACCCGAATGTTATAGCCGTTTCTGCCTTAACTTTAGCCTACGGATTGATTGGTTGGTTGGATGACTGGCAAATTTTAAGACGTAAATCCAATAAAGGTATTTCTCCTAAAATGAAATTGGCGTTGCAAGTCGGTTTTGCAACGCTATTTTGTTTTTGGTTATTGGCAACTCAATCTCCAACCTTAACCACCGTTGCGTTGCCTTTGGGATTCGCAATTCCCTTGGGATTATTATTCTGGCCCTTGGCAATTTTTGTCCAAGTTGCTGAGAGTAATGCCACCAATTTAACCGATGGGGTGGATGGATTAATGGGGGGATTAGGTGCGATCGCATTTTTGGGTTTAGGTGCGTATTTAGCTCCTACAGCACCGGAATTAACCACCTTTTGTGCTTGTATGAGTGGGAGTTGTTTAGGATTTGTTACCCATAATCGTAACCCGGCAAAAGTCTTTATGGGGGATACGGGAGCCTTAGCATTAGGGGGTGCTTTTGCGGCGGTGGCTTTATTAACCAATAGTTTGTGGGTGCTATTGATGATTAGTGGAATTTTCTTCGTTGAAACCCTGTCGGTGATTGCTCAAGTTAGCTATTATAAAGCAACCAAAAACCCCGATGGAGTCGGAAAGCGTTTGTTGAAAATGGCTCCTTTACACCATCATTTAGAATTATCAGGATGGCAAGAAACCCAAGTAGTCGGGACTTTTTATTTGATTAATGCTATCTTAGTTTTAATCACCCTGATCCTAGGTTATTGATCAACCTAAATCTTGCTCTTCCCTCACATCTGGTTTTATTTCCATGACTAACCTTTCTGTTGTTATCCCCGTTTATAATGGTGAGACGGATTTGCCGGATTTAATTGATTGTTTGCGATCGCAAACCTATCCGGCAGATCAAGTAGAATACTTATTGGTTGATAATAATAGTCAGGATAATTCTGTTGCGATTGTCAAGGGATTAGCGGCAACTTCTTCAATTCAGATTCGGTCGTTGTCAGAAAATCGGATTCAAAGTTCATATTCCGCTCGTAATGCCGGAATTCGAGGCGCAACCGGGGAAATTATTGCCTTTACGGATATGGATTGTCGTCCAGAACCTCAATGGTTAGAGGAATTAATTAAACCCTTTTTGAATCAAAATATTGGGTTAGTGGCGGGTGAAATTATTGCCTTACCGAGTGAAAATTTATTAGAAAAGTATGCCGATAAACAAGATACTTTATCTCAAAAACACACCTTAAATAATTCGTTTTTACCCTATGGTCAAACGGCTAATTTAGCCATTCGGCGTGTCATTTTTGAACAGGTGGGTTTGTTTCGTCCCTACCTGACTACTGGGGGGGATGCTGATATCTGTTGGCGGATTCAACAACAAACGAATTATCAATTAGAATTTGCACCTCAAGCAACGGTTAAACATCGTCATCGGTCTACGTTCAAAGCCTTA
The DNA here is from genome assembly GCF_015207485.1 of Planktothrix mougeotii LEGE 06226. Classification (NCBI taxonomy): domain Bacteria; kingdom Bacillati; phylum Cyanobacteriota; class Cyanophyceae; order Oscillatoriales; family Microcoleaceae; genus Planktothrix; species Planktothrix mougeotii. The sequence continues at coordinate 16,461 of NZ_JADEWU010000068.1, read as the reverse complement.
CAAAGTCAGTGGCGACGCTATGGACAATCTAATCGTTATTTACACGAACTTCATGGCATTAATTTAATGAAAGGGTTAACCTTTTCTGATTATGTTTATCGCTTAGGACGTTGGGTTTTAAAAGAATTACCGCTTGGTAGCGTAAAACTTTTGATGGGAAAAGCGGAAATCGTGGATTTAGTCAGTACCCCCATTTCGTTATTAAATGGAACTGCTCGCTTTCAAGGACAACAACAATCGAAATTATCTGAACAAGCTAGACAGATTGAACGTTTGTAAATAAAAATAGGAAGATTCATTTTCAGGGGATAATTCAAAGTAGACCTGTTTGTTGATAAAATCGCCATGACTCGATTTAGACTCTCTCAACAACACTTAAATTTGTTGTCTCTGTGTCCCCGAAAGTTTCAATATACCTATTTAGATCAATTGGTTGCACCCCTGTCTCCAGACGATGAGGAACGCATCACTTGGGGAAATCGATTTCACCTGTTGATGCAGCAACATGAGTTAGGATTACCGGTGGAAGCATTACTCACGGAAGACCTTGAATTAAAACGCTGTTATACTGAATTTTTAAGGGTTGCATCGGATATTTTTACGTTGAATTCTGATCAGCAAAATTTAAGATTTCGAGAAGCAGAACATTACCGAAGTTTAAATTTTAAGGATGATTTATTAGTTGCTGTTTATGATTTAGTTAAAGCCGAGGAACAACAGGCGCAAATTTTTGATTGGAAAACCTATCCTCGTCCCCAAAATCGCCATCTTTTAGAACAAAATTGGCAAACTCGATTATATCTTTATCTTTTAGTCGAAACCAGTCAATATTTACCCGAACAAGTTTCCATGACTTATTGGTTTGTTAAGTCTCCTCAAAAACAACCTCCTCAATCTTTACACTTTCCTTATACTGAACAACAGCATCAACAAAATAAACAAGATTTAACCCAACTGATTGATCAATTTCATCACTATTTAGATCGTTATGAACAAGGTGATCCCTTCCCCCAGGTTGATATCAATCAAGGATATTGTAAATCTTGTCAATTCGGGATTCGGTGTCAACGAGTTCCTGAAGAATTATCCCTTGATCAACCTTTAAATTCTGTGAATCTATATAATATTGATCAAATTCAAGAAGTTAAAATTTAAAGGAATAATCTGTTCCCTGTTCCCTGTTTCCCATTCGTAATTCGTAATTCGTAATTCGTAATTCCCTACTATATGTGGCAAATTCAACCAAGTTTAGATGTTCCTGAGTGGATCATTCCTATTATTCAAGAGTATGCACCTCAAAGTTCAGGACAATATATTGCTCAATTATTGCTTCACCGAGGAATAAAAACTCCTCAACAATTAGTTGGATTTTTAAATCCTCAATGTTATCAATCTGCGAGTCCCTTTGAGTTTGGAATTGAGATAGAAAGGGCAGTTGAACGATTAGTTTTAGCCCGAAATCGCCAAGAACTTGTAACCATTTGGGGAGATTTTGATGCCGATGGGATTACGGCAACTTCTGTGTTATGGGATGGATTAGGACAATTTTTTAATCGCGAAAATCAGCAACTATCTTATTATATTCCTAATCGATTAATAGAATCTCATGGATTAAATTGTACCGGAATTGATCAACTCTATCAACAAGGATGTCAGTTAATCGTTACTTGTGATACAGGAAGTACAAATTTAAAAGAAATTGAATATGCTCATCAATTAGGGATTGATATTATTGTTACGGATCATCATACTTTACTCGAAGAAAGACCGCCTGTTATTGCAATTATTAATCCCCGTTATTTATCTCCAGATCATCCTTTATATCATTTATCAGGGGTTGCCGTTGCTTATAAATTAGTCGAGGCATTATATGAAATTTTACCCAATATTCCCCAACGTCCCTTAGAAGATTTATTAGATTTAGTTGCAATTGGTTTAATTGCTGATTTAGTTCAACTTAAAGGAGATTGTCGTTATTTAGCTCAATTAGGAATTGAAAAATTACAACAACAATTAAAGAATCCCACCCGTCCAGGGGTCGCTAAACTGTTAGAGTTATGTAAACGAACAGGCGATCGCCCAACAGATATTTCCTTCGGTCTTGGCCCTAGAATTAATGCCGTGAGCCGCATTTATGGAGATGCTAAATTCTGTGTTGAACTGCTCACCAGTCGAGATAAAAAACGCTGTCAACAACTCGCCTTAGAAACCGAATTAGCCAATACTCGCCGTAAAGCATTACAACAAGATGTGACCCGTGATGTTATGGCAAAATTAAGAAAAATAGATTTATCAACCACTCAAGTTATTGTGTTATCCGATGCTCAATGGCCTGGAGGAGTTTTAGGTTTAGTGGCGGGTCAAGTGGCTCAAAATTATGGACGACCGACGATTTTATTAACCACTGAAGGAACAATTAATTTATCCAGTTATGCCGATCAATTGAGTCAGAATTCGGAGTTTAAATTAGCTAGAGGTTCGGCTCGTTCAGTGAATCAAATTGATCTCTATGAATTAGTTAAAAGTCAATCCCATCTTTTACATCGATTTGGGGGTCATCCCTTAGCCGCTGGGTTAAGTTTACCCGTAGAAAATATACCGATCTTTACTGATGCTATTAATCGCCAAATGCGAGAACAAGTTGAATCGGATTTAGAAGAAATTGGACAACGGAATATTCAAGTTGATTTAGTTTCTACCGTTGCCGAATTAGGGGTGGATTTATTTCAAGAATTAAAACTATTAGAACCTTGTGGAATGGGAAACCCAGTTCCGAAACTTTTAATTCAAAATTGTTGGTTTACAAATGCTTGGCATTCTTTAGAACAAGATGTTAGAGGGCGAAAAGTTCAATATATTAAAACTACTTTTGAACTGTGGGATGAGTCCACCACAACGGGATTTCCGGGGGTTTGGTGGGGACATTATAAAGATGAATTACCAGAGGGACGTTCAGATGTTTTAGTTGAACTAGATTTTAATACCTTTAAAAAACAATATGAAATTCGCGTATTAGAATTATATTCTGCTGAAAATCAATCTCTGATCTCATCGATTAATTTTGCCGATCACCCAATTTTAGATTATCGAAATCAACCCCTAGATGAACTTTTATCTCATTCTGGAGTGAGTCAAAATTTATTAATTCTCGAAGATTGTCCAACGTGTTGGGAAGACTTACAAGCTTGGTTTCGACGCGCCTATACTCAAAAAAAACCCTTAGCGATCGCTTATACTTTACCTGAATTATTACCTCCTGTCAAAATTTGGGAACAACTGATTGGAATTGCAAAATATCTGAGTCGTACCCATCAACCTGTCACCCGTCAACAACTTCGGAATCAATTAAACCTAGGAGAAATCCCCTTAAAAATTGGTTTTGAAAGCTTAAAAGGTTTAGGATTTAACATTGAATATCGAGATCATTCCTTTTATATAAATCGGCAGGATTTATCACCGTTGAATGCTTCCTCAACTCTTCCCCAATTAATCCAAACCTTTTTAATCGCTGTTCAAGAAGAACAGTTTCGTCGCCAATATTTTTGTAATGTTCCTGTGTCAACCCTGGAATATTTTGCTATTCAAACCCTAAAAAATATAGGAGTTGAAGCATAAAAAACTCAAGTTTTCCTGAACTTAGGGAGAATATTGAATCCGATAAATCCGACCATTACTTTCTTCTGTAAAAATTAAACTTCCATCGGGTAAGACTAATAATCCGACTGGGCGACCCCAGGTTTCAGGAATAGAAGGATTAACTAAAAATCCGGTTAAAAACTCTTCATAATAACCTTGGGGACGACCTTGATTAAAGGGAATAAACACTAATTTATATCCCGTTCCTGCATTCCGGTTCCAACTGCCTCGAAAAGCAACAAATGCCCCATTTTTATATTGATTAGGGAAGGTATTTCCATCATAAAATTGTAACCCTAAAGCAGCAGAATGGGCTTGAAAGAGAACATCAGGTTTTAATGTTTTTTGAACTAAATCCGGCCGAATACTTTGACCATTTTCAACATGACGCGGATCAAGGTTATTGGGTGTAAAATAACTATAGGGCCATCCATAGAATTCTCCTGGACGAATACGAGTAAAATAATCAGGAACTAAATCATCTCCTAAGCCATCTCGTTCATTAACAGTTGTATAGAGTTCTGTGGTTTGGGGATGGAAATCTAACCCAACAGGATTTCTAAGTCCAGACGCAAAAGTTTGTTGATTAGAGCCATCTAAATTCATGATTTTAACCGATGCCCTGGGAAGATTTTCTTCACTCACATTCGTTTCTGAACCAATAGAAACATACAGTTTTTTATTATCGGGAGAAACAACAACATTTCGAGTCCAATGCTGGTTATATCCGCCTCCGGGTAACGTTGCTATTTTCTCCCCAGTTCCGGTCAGTTGATCTTGATTATTATAAGCATAACGTCTGACTTCGTTTGTATTTCCCAAGAAAAAATAATTGGGAGAAAATGCCATTCCAAAGGGAATATTTAACCCATTTTTTCCATCAGCAAAGGTTGTAATCTCATCCGTTACTCCATCTTGATTAGTATCTTTTAATAACCGAATCCGGTTTTGTTTGGTTTCGGCAACTAATACATTGCCATTGGGGGTTAAGGCTAACCAACGGGGATTATCTAGGTTTTCAGCAAATATATTAACTTTAAATCCGGGGGGAACATTTAAAACGGGGTTATCTGGAATTGCAATAACTTGAGGCGGTTTAGAAGCACTATTACTATGAAAGGGTTGAGGTAAATTTTCTAAAGCAATCTGAATCGGTTGGGGGGATAAAGGCTTTGTTGAAATCGGTTTTGGGGGTTCGGGAGTAGCAGAAATAGCCGTTGATTCAGGATTGGAAATAGGGGGAGTGATCAGGGCGCGATCGCTATTTTGTTGACAAGCGATTAACAGCCCTAAAAATAAGATTGGAAAATAACGCCAATTCAACATAAAAACGTTCCCCTATTGATGAGTTATTTAATCTCTATCATCAATTATACAAAAAATTTAAAAAATGGGGGTTAGAAACTCGGTTTCTGGATTCACCTAAGTAACTGAAAGGAAAGTTAAGTTATAAACTAAGTTTCTGAGTCCTGGTGTCAATTTTGAGATAAACTATGATTTGTCAAGATTAAAATTTGAGTTCCGCCATGAAAGTGATTGCTTTCGTGATTAAAACAGGGTTAATTCTGAGTTTTATATTAGGTTGGACAGTCCCTACTGAGGCGACCAACCTCAAAACGATAGAACAATTAGTTAAAACTAAAGCTTGTCCTTCATTCCTTTGGCAAAGTTGTAACTTAGAAGGAGCGAATTTAGAAGGAGCAAACCTAGAAGGGGTTAATTTAGAAACCGTGATTTTAGAAGGTGCTGTCATGCCGGATGGTTCAATTCATGAGTAATCATTGAAGGTTAAAATCCGTTATAATAGTCCAGGAAATGACTCGCTTAATTCATGTCATGCTAGAAACCCTACAAACAAAATTGTATGAACTGGCACAACTGGCAAATGATCTGGTTCAAACCCAACTAACTCATCTAAGTTGGGTGAGTATTGCTGTTATTTTTATGGCGGGTTTGTTAACCAGTTTAACGCCTTGTATGCTGTCCATGTTACCGATTACCATTGGTTATATTGGCGGTTATGAAACCGAAAATCGACAACAAGCCGCTATTCAATCGATTTGGTTTGCATTCGGACTCGCTACCACCTTAGCCGGGTTAGGAATTCTGGCATCTTTTGTTGGACAAGTGTATGGTCAAATTGGCTTTGGTTTACCCATTATTGTGAGTGTGATTGCCATTTTAATGGGGTTAAATTTATTAGAAGCTTTGCCCTTACAACTGCCTGCTTTTGATACAATGGGATGGATACCTAAACAGTTTCCCCAGAGCTTAAAATCCTATTTATTAGGGTTAACTTTTGGGCTAGTTGCGTCTCCCTGTAGTACCCCCGTTTTAGCAACATTATTAGCTTGGGTTTCTACAACAGGAGATCTGATTTTAGGAGGAATTTTATTATTAGCTTATGCAGGGGGTTATGTTGCACCCTTGGTATTAGCAGGAACCTTTACAGCCACGATTAAAAAAATGCTAGAACTGCGAAAATGGTCAAACTGGATTACGCCGACAAGTGGTGTTTTATTAGTTGGATTTGGTGTATTTTCGCTTGTGTTTAGATTGTTACCCGTTACTTAATCAGAGAGGAACATAAAATGGAGACAGAACTTTCATTATTTCAAAAAATAAGAGCGGGGGAAACCTTAATTCAAAAATTGTTGAAAAAAGAAATTCTGCCAAAATTGGCAGATTTAAGACTGGCTATTTTACTATTATTAATAATTGCGGTTTTTAGTATTTCAGGAACACTGCTCGAACAAGGTCAATCCCTAGAATATTATCAATCCAATTATCCTGAACATCCCGCTTTATTTGGGTTTTTAAGCTGGAAAATTATTATTTTTATTGGGTTGGATCATGTTTATCGAACGTGGTGGTTTTTATCGCTTTTAGTGTTATTTGGGAGTAGCTTAACGGCTTGTACCTTTACCCGACAATTACCCACTTTAAAATCAGCCCGTCGCTGGACTTATTACGATAAACCCCAACAATTTCAAAGTATTGCTTTAAGTGCTGAATTAACCACAGGTTCTTTGACGGCTTTAGAAGCTTTACTGAAAAAACGTCATTATTTAGTCTTTCAAGATGGGAATAAACTTTATGCTAGACGGGGAATTATTGGAAGAATAGGGCCGATTGTTGTTCATGCGAGTATGTTAATTATTTTAGCAGGTTCTATTATTGGCTCTATTACGGGATTTACGGCTCAAGAAATGGTTCCCGGTGGCAATATTTTTCAAGTTAAAAATATCCTAGATGCGGGACAATTTTCTCAGGCTCAAATTCCTAAAGATTGGGCGGTTAAAGTGAATCGATTTTGGATTGATTATGATCCTGATGGCAGAATTGATCAATTTTATTCGGATTTATCGGTTATTAATAAACAAGGGGAGGAAGTTGAGCGTAAAACGATTCATGTTAACGAACCTTTTCGATATCAAGGCGTGACTTTTTATCAAGCAGATTGGGGTATTGGAGCCTTACGAGTGCGGGTGAACAAAAGCCCAGTATTTCGCTTACCAATGGCTCCCTTAGACACTGGAGGTCAAGGACGAATTTGGGGGACTTGGATTCCTATTAAACCGGATTTAAGCGCCGGGGTTTCTGTCTTAGCTAAAGATTTAAAAGGAACCGTATTAGTCTATAACGGAAAGGGTGAATTAGTGTCAACCGTCCGCGAGGGAATGTCAACCGAAGTGGATGGGGTGACATTATTTATTGATGAAGTAGTTGGAAGTACGGGATTACAAATTAAAGCAGATCCGGGGATTCCGATTGTTTATTTAGGGTTTGGGTTGTTAATGATTAGTGTGATGATGAGTTATGTTTCCCATTCTCAAATTTGGGCATTAAAACAAGGAGAACGTTTATATATTGGAGGCAGAACTAATCGAGCAAAAGTCACCTTTGAACGGGAAATTGTTGCCATTTTAGATGACTTAAATGATTTAGATCAAAATAATTTACTTTCTGTAGGTAATTTATCAGAAAATTTACAAAGTTAAATGGATCTAAATTCCAGTTCTGTTGTGTTTAGTAAAACTCTCGTCAATGGGGAGGTTCTCCTAACATCACAACAGAACAGGTTAAACGATCTAACAATTGATTTGTGATATCACTAACCGCTAATCCTGCGGCGGTACGATATCGAGTTGCGCGGAGAACGACTAAATCAGCCGACTCAGAAGCGGTCAGAATTTGTCGAACAATATCCTGTCCTCGTCTAACTTCAATTTCTATTCTAGCTGCGTTTGTTGTCGTTGTTTGTGCTGTTAATTTAGCCAGTTGAGATTGAATCCAAATCATCCCTTTGTCAGAAGTTGAGCGATCGCATAAATGCAAAATGGTAATCGATAATCCCGAATTTCCTAATGCTTCTGCAAATTTTAATAATCTCACCGTTTCTTCTCCTAAATTTTCCACAGGAACTAAAACTCGTTGGATTTGTTGGGGTTCGATTAATAAACGACAAACGGCAACAGGACAATGAGTATCCCATAAGACACCATCAATCAAATTTCCGAATAAACGAGCTTGAAATCCTCGTCTGCGTCCCCATCCCATCACAATTAAATTCGCTTTTTGTTCTCGTGCGGCTCGGACAATACCTTGAGAAATACTATCATCAATTCTTAATAAAGATTGGTAAGATACTTGTAAAGTCGTTGCTAATTCTTTAGCCTTTTCTAAGAGCAATTCACCTTTTTTTAAAGCCATTTCTAATTCTGGAACATCCATGTTACCCCCATGGGGAACCGTAATGGCTAGAGGAATAATTTGACCAGAATGACCTTTAGCAAATAAAGCTGCCATTTCTATTAAATTACGTTCTGTACTTGGATTATAAACAGGAACAACAACCGTAAACGTTTGAGCGAGTGGAAGAGTTTCCCCAACCTCAAAATCGGGTTCTGTATGGGGTTCTGTTGAGGAAAGGGGAAGTCCAACCGCAACTCGACTGGTAATAATAGGGCCTAAAGTTGCCGTAACTAACAATAATACAATCACACTATTGAGAACTTCTTCATTAATTAATTGTGCTTTATAACCCACCAAAGCAGCGGCTAATGTGGCTCCAACCTGGGGAATAGATAATGACCACATGGTTAACATTTCTTGGTTGGTATACTTATAAAGTAATTTACTAAAAAATGCAGCTAAAAATTTACTTCCTAGTAAAGCAAACACAATCGTTGCGGGAAAGGCAAAGGATAATATACTTGTGAGGAATCCTTGTAAATCGATTAATAATCCTAAATCTACGAAAAAGATAGGAATAAATAAAACACTTCCTACGAAAACAACTTTTTCTTTAACGGCTCCTTCTCCGACTACCTCATTAACGGCTAATCCTGCTAAAAACGCTCCAATAATTTTTTCAACTCCAATTAATTGAGCACCTAGAGAAGCCAGAAAAACGACTACCAATACAAATAAAAATTGATTTCCTTCTTCCTTACCAATTTTATTAAAAAATAATCTACCTAACCAATCAAAACCAAACAAAACAACAGCCGTATAAATTGCCAAGGCTAAAATCAGAGCAGCCATGTTAGCAATTGAAAAGTCTCCAGCATGAACTGCTATACAGACTGCTAAGACTAATAATGATCCAATATCTGTAAAAATTGTCGCTCCGATGGTAACAATAACAGCTTCATTATTAACAACTCCTAATTTGCTAATAATGGGATAAGCTAATAAAGTATGGGAAGCTAATAAAGACCCAATTAAAATTGAGGCATTCCAATCCCAACCAAATAAACGACCGACTAAAATACCCGCAGACAGAGGAATTGCAAAGGTTAAAAAACCAAACCCCATTGAGCGATCTTTCCGGCGTTTAAATTGCTTAATATCCACTTCTAAACCCGCTACAAACATTAGGTAAAGTAACCCAATGTCCGATAGAAGTTTCATCATTGGTAATTCCGTTGATAATATTTTTAACCCATAAGGCCCTAAAAGAACTCCAGCCACTAATAATCCTATGAGTCCAGGAAGTTTCAACCGTTCAAATAGAATGGGTACCGTTAAAATAACCAACAGTAAAACTGCAAATGGAACAATCGGTTCTGCTAAAACTTCTGCAAAGTTACCCATAATCAAAAGAAAAATAAATTAAATTAAACTAGCTTTTTACACTGTAAAGGATGAATCGGCTTTGTGGCTATATTCCTCTGGAGATGTTTTTTTATTATCCCATAGTAGAGGCATTTAATCAAAGGTCTCTACTATAGATTCATGGATTTTTTAACACAGAGGTTTGAGTTTGCAGCCAATTTGTGGCTTCTATTCCAGATTTTAACGCACCTTCTATTTGATTTCCTCCACACCAATCTCCTGCTTTTTTTAACTGTTGAGCACAGGTTAAACCCGAAACTCCAGCACCAATTACGGCAACATCAAATATTATTGAATTCATGGGTATTGTTGAACTTCAGTTTCTTAGATTATAAGTCTATATTGCTGATTTCTGATAGTCTAAATGATAAATTTCAGGGAATCTGATGAGCAATTGTTAACAAAACAGGATTTACTGATCCCGGATAACAGATTTTCCCAAATAGTAGTAAAATAGGTCAGAGAAACACTCCGAATTTAGGAGGATATCAACGTTGGACGAACTAAGATCCGCATTGGAACTGGCAACAGAAGAGGAGTTGGAACAGTTAACAGCACTCTTATTTAGTCGGGGTTTGAACCCTTTAGACTATGTGCAAACTCCCACCCCTATTGATGTTCAAAGTCGAGACCGGGAAGCGTGGTTAGATGCCTTAGAACAGCGTTTTCGCTATCTTGCCGCTGATGGGGTGACGGTATTGCGGGGAAAAACGCAACAGGTCACTTACCGCCAAGCTTTAATTCAAGTTTGCCACTATTTGAAAATTTCTTATTCAAAAAACCTGTCAACTTCAGATTTAGAGGCGGAAGTTTTTTTACATCTTTTAGGTCAAGCTTGGAAACGTTTACCCCAGTCAGAACAAGCCGACTTAACTCAAAAAGTTCAAAAAGCTTTAACAGAAACAAGACCTTTAAAACCCTTACCGATTTCTGCTCAAAAAGATCCGTTAGGATGGTTATTTAAAGCCGGAAGTTTGGTAGCCGTTAATTCTGTAATTAGACCAATAATTTTAGGACAAATTGCCCGTCAATTTACCTTACATTTTGCTAAATATCAAATCGCAAAAGAAGCCTTAGTTGTGGGCAGTGCCACCGCAGCTAACCAATTTAAAAATTATGTTGCTATTCAAACTGCAAACCGAGGAATGGCGGTTACGGCGGCAAGATATGGGTTAACTCGGAGTGTATTTTCCTTCTTGGGGCCCTTATTATGGACGTGGTTAATTGCGGATTTAGGATGGCGCTCAATTTCTACTAATTATGCTCGGATTATTCCCACTATCTTTACTTTAGCTCAAATTCGTTTAACTCGTTCAGATTGGGCTTATACTTAATCTTGATTTGAGGTTTGATAACGAGCTATAAGTCATGAAATTAATCCTTTTACCCCACCCAGAACAACGATTACAGTTACCTTGGAATTGTTTACAATGGGGGGTATTTTTATTTCCAATTTTACCCACATTTGGCGGAATTGCCCTTGTTTTTGCAACCCTTCTAACTTGGAAACGCCAGTTTAAATCCATTCGTCAAAATCCAGTTAATCAAGGGTTAGCGATTTTAAGTTTATTATTAATAATTATTTCTGTTTTAGCCCATGACCCAGTTGAATCTTTTATTGGTTTAAGTAATTTTATTCCCTATTTTATTGTATTTGCGGGATTAAGTGAAATTATTCAAACTCCTAGTCAACTGCGGTGGTTATCGTGGTTAATGATTTTTGCTGCTATTCCCGTTACAATTTTGGGACTAGGACAACAGTATTTAGGATGGTCAGGAATTGAGAGTTTACAGGGTATTTTCGGCTGGAGTTTACATCTGAATGGAAATCCTCCGGGTCGAATGTCCTCAGTCTTTATGTATGCTAATATTTTTGCAGCCTATTTAGTAATTATTTTTACATTAACCTTGGGATTATTGATAGAAGAATGGCGGAATAAAGCTCAAACGTCAATTTTTCCAATTCAAAGTTATAACTTGAGAATAACCCTATTAGTATTTACCTTATTATTAACTGGAATTGACTTAATTTTAACAAACTCTCGTAATGCTTGGGGGTTAGCAGTTTTATCAAGTTTAGCCTATGCTTTATATTTAGGATGGTGGTGGTTAATCCTATTAGTAACAACAGGAGTAACGGCCGTTTTCGGGTCAGCTTTTGCACCCTCTCCAATTAAAGAAGGGTTAAGAATCATTATCCCCGCTTATTTTTGGCAAAGAATTACCGATCAAAATTTTGTCCGTCCCGTAGAAACCCTAAGAATTACCCAATGGAAATTTGCTTTAAATTTAGCCCAAACTCGACCGTTATCGGGATGGGGATTAAGAAATTTTACCCCCCTTTATGAAGCTAAAATGAACGTTTGGTTAGGTCATCCCCATAATTTATTTTTAATGATGTTCGCAGAAATGGGGATTCCTACAACCCTATTTTTTATGCTGATAGTCGGTGTAATATTAACTCAAGGATTTTTAGTGTTAAAAAATAGCTTAACTCATCCTTCAGCCCGATTAATTTATTATAGCTATTTAATCACGTTTTTAGCGTTAATTTTATTTAACTGTTTTGATGTCACCTTATTTGATTTTCGAGTCAATACCTTGAGTTGGCTAATTTTATCAGGAATTTGGGGAGTTGCGGGTAAAGCTATGGGGGATTTAACTAAAAACAGTTATAATTAAATTATCTTTTAACAGTTTTGATAAGGGTAACTTTTATGGTAGACAGATTAACTCTGAACTTACCCTCTGTTCACATTTTAACTGATGAACAATTTTTTGAAATTTGTAGCAAAAATAGAGATTTACAATTTGAAAAAACTGCTGATGGAGTCTTAATTATTATGTCACCAACTGGAGGAGAAACCGGACGCAGAAATGTTTCTATTTTGTTTCAGTTAGAAACCTGGAGTCAAAAGGATAAAACCGGAGTTACCTTTGATTCTTCGACCTGTTTTAAACTCCCTAATGGCGCAAATCGTTCTCCTGATGCGTCTTGGATACAACGACAACGATGGGAAAAATTAACACCAGCAGCAAGAGAACAATTTCCCCCCATTAGTCCAGATTTTGTGATTGAATTACGGTCAAAAACCGATAGTTTAACAACACTGCAAAATAAAATGAAAGAATATCAACAAAATGGGGTGACATTAGGATGGCTGATTGATCCGATTCAAAAACAAGTAGAAATCTATCGACTCAATCAACCTATTGAAATCTTACAAAACCCTGATCAATTATCGGGAGAAGATATTTTAAAGGATTTTATTTTAGAATTAAACCCTATTTTTAATCTGAACAACTAAACTCTATAAAATTTTATCATAACACCGAATATCCGGCGGACTCGCAACTAAACCTTCAATTTGAGTTAACGATTTTTGAAGATGAACACTTGCTAAATGCTTTTGTAAATGTTGTAAACTTTCCCATTGTTCTACAAAGGTAAAATCGGTCAAATCCTCTTGATTTTGTAATAAATCATATTGTAAACAACCTGATTCTTGGCGAGTCGGTTCAACTAACGCCAATAATACCGCTTTTAACGCTTCTATTTTATCCGGTAACGCCACAACACGGGCAACAACACGCAAGCTTTGAGTCATTTTCAAGTTATCGTTAAATACGGTTAATATTCTAGCATCGATGTTGCATTGTTGATCCCTTTAAAACGGCAGAGATTAAAACATTGGTATCAACAATGATTTTCATTCTCCTCCCCTATAGGCTTCTATTTCTGCGACTATTTCCTCCTCGGTTATATCTCCAATACCAGGGATAGATTGAGTTTTATCGAATAGCTCTTTTACTTCTCGAATCAATTTCTCTTGTTCAATATTTAGGGGTTGGTTTTGATTGTTTTCTAGGTTATCCCTAAACTCTTTAATCTTTTCTTTCAGGAGCTTTTTAGCTGATGGGCTGCCTGGAATATTGGCAATAAATTCGGTTTCCTCCTCTTTTTCTAGCAGCTTAAAAGCTTTAGAAATTACCTCTTGGAGGTTATTGTATTTTCCAGTTTTGAGTTGGGCTTGTAAAAATTGTTCTTGTTCGGGGGTTAAGGTAATTTGGATCATAATTTATTCTCCTTATTAATCATTTTTTTCATTAGTCAAATTTCCTAATAACTCAATTGTTACATTGATCTTTGAATCAGCCCTAAAATAATTGATTTTTAACTCCAATGTTTAGTAAAGGAAATACTCACAAATAAAGGCTCAATTCCCCTTCCCAAACATTTTGTTTCAAGGATCGATCGCTAATTCATATTTCCCCTATAAACTCCTCAATAATTCCACCGCTACCCGTCGATAATCCGAAGCTGCTTCTCTAGCATTATGACTTTTCGCTTGAATAATTGGCACCCCTTCTAAGGGACAACGTTCATGAGCTTTATAAGCGCGAATAATATTTTTAAACACGGGAATACCCGCTTCTTGTAACGATTTTTGGGCTTCAAACGCATCCCCTAAACTGCGGGGATCAACCTTCGTCATTAACACCCGATGGGGAACCTTTGAGGGCGTAATGGTCGATTTCACCGTTTCAATTAATGCCACTAAATCCATCGGCGCCGCTTGGGTCGGTAACACCAAATAATCCGCGACTTGCACAACCGCTAATAACGCATCGGACTTTAACGCCGGAGGGGTGTCCACCACCACTAATTCATAATCCGTCACCTGCTTCAACCGAGACAATAAACTGGGGTCAGTTTCAGAAGAATGCTCAAAGGGCATATCTCCCCCTTGACCTTGTTCAGCCCACCAACAGGCAGAACCCTGGGGGTCTGTATCAACTAACAGTGTGCTAAAGTTATTGGCAAGAATAGCAGCCAGATTAATGGCGGTTGTGGTTTTGCCCACTCCTCCTTTGCCGTTGGCGATCACTAAAATTTTGGCCATAGTTGCAGATCCGGTCACAAGGGAACTTCAGTCTAGTTTATCAAGCAGTCAGCCTTAACCGTTAATCGTTAGCCGAAAAAGAGTTAATCTGAATCAGTTATCCCTTAAGCTAAAAATCAATATAGCGGAATGTAAGACTATGGATGCCACTGCACTCTGGCAACGCTACCAAGATTGGCTATACTATCATGACGGCTTAGGACTGTACCTAGATATCAGTCGAATGCGATTCGACGATGAGTTTGTTGCATCCTTATTGCCCAAATTTGATCACGCTTTTAAAGCGATGGAGGCTTTGGAACAAGGGGCGATCGCTAACCCGGATGAAAACCGCATGGTCGGCCATTATTGGTTACGCGACCCCGATCTAGCTCCGACTCCAGACCTGAAGCAAGAAATTGTCGAAACCTTAGAAAACATTGAAACCTTTGCTCAAAAGGTTCATCAAGGCGAAGTTAAACCGCCTCAAACCCCAAAATTCACGGATATTTTATCCATTGGCATTGGGGGATCGGCTTTAGGCCCCCAGTTTGTAGCTGAAGCCTTAGCCCCTGAACATCCCGCCCTGAATATCCATTTTATCGATAACAGCGATCCCACAGGCATTGATCGGGTTTTAGCTAGAATTGGCGATCGCCTCAACAGTACCCTCGTGCTGGTGATTTCTAAATCTGGTGGCACTCCAGAACCCCGTAACGGCATGATTGAGGTACGAAACGCCTTTGCGACCCAAAATTTGGAGTTTGCTAAACAAGCCGTTGCTGTTACTGGAGTCGGCAGTAAATTGGATCAACAAGCCCACGCTGAAGGCTGGTTAACGACCTTTCCGATGGCGGATTGGGTGGGGGGACGGACTTCGGAATTATCAGCCGTTGGGCTATTACCTGCGGCCCTACAAGGCATTGATATTCGGGGGATGTTAGTCGGAGCGAAGGAAATGGACATCGCCACCCGCAAACCCGATGTTAAAACTAATCCAGCAGCTTTATTGGCTTTGGCTTGGTATTATGCCGGAAATGGAAAGGGTGAAAAAGATATGGTGGTTTTACCCTATAAGGATAGTTTGCTGTTGTTTAGTCGCTATTTACAACAGTTAGTTATGGAATCCTTGGGGAAAGAAAAAGACCTGGATGGCAATCTTGTTTATCAAGGAATTGCGGTTTATGGCAATAAAGGATCGACGGATCAACACGCCTATGTTCAACAATTACGCGAAGGAGTTCCTAACTTTTTTGCCACATTAATTGAAGTGTTAAAAGATCGATCCGCTACCTCAATTGAAATAGAACCGGGGGTAACATCTGGGGATTATTTATCGGGATTTTTACAAGGAACCCGACAGGCATTGTATGAAAATCATCGAGATTCGATTACAATTACAGTCCCGGAAGTGAATCCCCAAATCGTAGGTGCTTTAATTGCTTTGTATGATCGGGCTGTAGGTTTATATGCCTCGTTAGTGAATATTAACGCTTACCATCAACCCGGTGTTGAGGCAGGTAAAAAAGCGGCGGCCGTCATTTTGGACTTACAACAACAAATTATTCAAGTCCTACGAAATGCAGGTCAACCTCTTTCCCTGGAAACCTTAGCACAGCAGGCAGGAGTTCCTGATCAAACTGAAGCTATTTATAAAATTCTGCGACATTTAGCCGCCAATCAACGTGGAGTATTTTTAGAAGGAGATCTAGGAAAACCCGCTAACTTAATGGCAAGCTATAAATAAGGGGATTTGGTAGGAAGAGGGGCTTGAGTGTTAACGATTAATAGTTGACGATTACTTCTCTTCCCCCCGTCCCCC
>NZ_JADEWU010000167.1:0-1093 GCF_015207485.1 Planktothrix mougeotii LEGE 06226 | reverse complement strand
TCCGGCTAGCACACACCTTCTCCGTCCCCCTGACCCATTTACCAATGGTACGGGAATCTTCACCCGTTGTCCATCGACTACGCTCTTCAGCCTCGCCTTAGGCCCTGACTTACCCTCCGTGGACGAGCCGTGCGGAGGAACCCTTAGGATTTCGGGGTCTTGGATTCTCACCAAGATTTTCGCTACTCAAGCCGACATTCTCACTTCTGGTTCGTCCACATCTGCTTCCGCTAATGCTTCTCCCTACGCCAGAACGCTCCCCTACCAATACAATACAATCATATTCCACAGCTTCGGTACATCACTTAGCCCCTTTCATTTTCGGCGCAGCAACGCTTGACCAGTGAGCTATTACGCACTCTTTTAAGGTTGGCTGCTTCTAGGCAAACCTCCTGGTTGTCTCTGCATTCCCACCTCCTTTCTCACTTAGTGATGATTTCGGGACCTTAGCTGGTGGTCTGGGCTGTTTCCCTCTTGACGATGGAGCTTATCCCCCACCGTCTGACTGGTTGCTTTCCTCTGGGTATTCAGAGTTTGACTCGATTTGGTACCGCTCTCGCAGCCCGCACCGAATCAGTGCTTTACCCCCCAGATTTTTCCGCAACCGCTGTGCCTCAACACATTTCGGGGAGAACCAGCTAGCTCCGGGTTCGATTGGCATTTCACCCCTAACCACACCTCATCCGCCGATTTTTCAACATCGGTCGGTTCGGACCTTCACTTGGTTTTACCCAAGCTTCATCCTGGACATGGTTAGATCACCCGGGTTCGGGTCTAAAAACGATGACGACTTCGCCCTGTTCAGACTCGCTTTCGCTTGGGCTTCGACCTCTTCGGTCTTAACCTGCCATCGCCTTTAACTCGCCGGCTCATGCTTCAACAGGCACGCGGTCATCCGTTTAATCGGACTCCCACTGCTTGTAAGCTGACGGTTTCAGGTTCTATTTCACTCCCCTCCCGGGGTTCTTTTCACCTTTCCCTCACGGTACTGTTTCTCTATCGGTCACACAGGAGTATTTAGCCTTACCTCGTGGTCGAGGCGGATTCACACGGACTTTCACGGGCTCCGTGCTACTCGGGATTCAGCTTGGCT
>NZ_JADEWU010000067.1:0-31240 GCF_015207485.1 Planktothrix mougeotii LEGE 06226 | reverse complement strand
CCATCTCCCCCGGTACTCTTTGCACCCCAAACCATTGAATTACCCACCTTAAAAAATGCACAAACCCCTGTTATTTTAGAGGTTCCTTCTCCTGAAACAAAAGCTGAAAAACCCTCAAACAGTTCTACAGAAAATTCTAATACTGATGAAGAGAATTATTTAGCTCAATTGAATAAACGTCCGCGCAGTATTGCCGCTACTCGTCAACAGGATACCACTTTATTTGATCAAATTCCGCAAGTGGCAGAAGTTAGAAACTATTTTCAAAATATTTGGTATCCGCCTAAAAACTTAAAACGCACATTACAATATAGTTTAACCCTTAATTCCGATGGTTCTTTGCAGAGTATTAACCCGGTGGGTCAACCTGCGGTTAATCGTCAAAAACAATTAGATTTCCCTGAAATTGGAAAACCGTTTGTGTCTCCTTTGGAGTCGGGAAAAACCCCTAAAATTCGGTTAGTTTTGCAGCCGGATGGAAGTGTTCAAGCATTTTTAGAATCGTTGAATTAGGGGTTTTATCATCGCCTGTTGTTAGGCTTCAGCCTATGTTTTTAGGGGCTAAAGCCCAACAACGAACTGTTTTCTTTTTTATTAACCTAGATGGAATTTATTTTTGTCTTTAGGAGAAATTCAGACTGTTAATAACCCCACAAAATAGACGTAACACGCTTGACAATATTAGCTGCCAAAAAGCCAAGACCCAATGCTTTTATATAATGATAAAAGTCACTCATTAAGCCTGGAGAAAAATGGGATAAAGTGTATCCAAAAAAGGCTAAGAAAACCACACTAAAAAACATACACAATAAACCGACGAAAAAATCCAACTTAAATCCAGCAAATATACCTATCAGGAAAAAGAAAACCATGAACCCGCTTTTCAATAAAGCAAGCATATCGTAAAAAGGCTGTAAAGTATTTGTATCCATATTTTGATTTTTTATTCAATGTTTACAGAATCATGCTAATGGGTTTTAAGCTGGAGTGTCAATATTGCAACTATAAACTTAGATCGAATATAATTAAAAGTTTGCCTTGGAATCAAGAAAAAACCCTAAAATTTGGTATCTAAGGTTTCTATAGCCGTAAAATATACAGCCCAGAATTCCTTTAACGTTATTTTATAAAATATCATTCCTGTGTTTCCCACAATTTCCCGGTTAATAAAATGTCTACATCCTGGGGAAACGGACAAATACTAGGAAATTCTGCATCATATTCGACCTGCATATTGTTCAATGCTTCCAGGTAACAATTAAAATAAATTTCCTGTAAATAATTGCTCAAACTCGGTGAATCTGCAAGAATATCTCTTAAATGGGATTGAGTTCTATTAATGGTGACTTCCCATCCTCGATAACAAGAGGATAATGGAATATAACACCGTTTCAAAGCGTCTTCAAATAATGTTGTTAACTGACTTTCTAATTCCCGTTTATCTCGCTTCCCCAAAGATTCGATCTCCTCAATTAAATTGTCCCAATCTAAATTTTCAATATTTCGAGATTTTAACTGATTAACTGTCTCTTCAATCCACAGTGCAAAATCAATATCATAAAGGGTTTTTAATGAAGTTTGGGTCATGATTATAACCTAAATTTTGATCACAATTTAATTTTAACGGAGTTGAAAAGCGATCGCCCATTGATTCATCTTGTCATACTGAGCGGAACAAAGTATCTTAGAGATATTCCTTTTCTTGTTGCTAGGTAGAACCTAGCAATACTTTAATCAGGCTCCGCCTGCTGTTAACAAGAGGCAGAGCCTCCTGAATAGAGTTCCCAGGTAGAACCAGGGAATCAGAAAAAACCGGGCAAAATCATTCACTCCATCCCAGTTATAATAAGTTGTCACTTGACAATTTAAACACAATAAACTATAATTTATACAAGCTCAAACTTTTATGTCTAGGAAAAAACATCCTAAACCAGATATTGAAGCAGCCTTAAAATATGCTGAACAAAATGGATGGCGTATTGAAGTGGGTGGATCTCATGCGTGGGGAAAAATTTACTGTCCTTATAATAACAAGGATTGTCGCTGTGGAGAATTTTGTATTGTCAGCGTTTGGAGTACCCCTAAAAATGCAGGCAATCATGCTAAACTAATTCGTCGTGTTATTGATAACTGCACCGTTCATCATCAAGCACAAGAGGAAGAGGAAGAGGAGAATTAAAAAATGCCAGAATATGATTTTATTTTAAACTTTAATCTTCCAGATACTCAAGTCAATCTCGATCATTATTTAGAGACTTTAGCAACAGAAGGTTGTGATGATGCCTTAATTGGAATTGGGAAAAAGGGAAGAATTGCTCTCAACTTTATCCGAGAATCTTCATCAGCAACAGAAGCGGTTTATAGTGCAATTCGGGATGTGAAACGGGCTATTCCCCAGGCAGTTTTGACTGAAGTTAGCCCTGATTTTGTGAGTTTAACCGAGGTTGCTAAATTGCTCGGATGTACGCGACAAAATATTCGGAATTTGATGATCAAGGATGAACTCAAATCTCCACAGCCTATCTATGGGGGAACTCCTTCAATCTGGCACTTATCCGATATATTGTACTGGTTATGTAATGAGAAAAATTACCGAAATAGAATTCAGCCGAATTTATTAGAATTATCGAAGGTTAATAAAGATTTGAATATTGCTAGGGAGTGGGAAACAGTTAATTCTGAAGAAAAGCAAAAAATGATTAAGTTTTTTAGCCAAAATTTGGCTTAATTGAGTATTTCTCATTGCTAGGTTCTACCTAACAGGGTTCCCTAGTAGAACCTAGGAAGTAAGCAAAAATGTCTAGCTACACAAAGCTTAAAAGTAATTTATCCGAACGTCTGAACTGCTATCAATAAAATAGCTTCGCCTGTTGTTGGGCTTCAGCCTATCTTTCTAGGGGCTAAAGCCCAACAACAAACTGTTTTCTTGTTTATTAACCCAGATGGAATTTATTTTTGTATTTATGAGAAATTCCTCCTGTTAATAACCCCACAAAATCGACTTAACCCACTTGACGATATTTCCGGTAAGAAAGCCAAGACCTAGTGCAATTATATAATGATAGCAATAACTCATTAAGCCAGGGTAAAAAGGCGATAAAGTGTATCCCAACGATATGAAGACAGCCACCATAAACAATGAACCTAAAAAGACTTTAAAGTCAAAGGCGGCAAATACACCGAGGGCTATCAAAAGGAAAATCAACCGGGATTTAAACAAGCCAAGCATATCAAATACAGGCTGAAAGGCATTTACGTCCATATTTTGATTTTTTATTCAATCTTACAACCTCATGCTAATTGATTCCAAACTAGACTGTCAATATTGCCCTTATGAGCCTAGATCGAGTATAATTTTATCTTTGCTTTGTTTAAAGCTAGAGATTAGTCGTTAGAATTGGATATCACAGAATTTTTTTGCTAATATTAGAGTTTGTGATTAAAAAGTATTAATACTGCGGAGGTGAAACATGGCAGTTTTACAATTAGAAGACGGAACAACCTATACCCAACTCGATGAAATTCAGCGAGAATTAGCGGATCTGAATATACACTTAAACCATTGGTCTGTGGGAACCGATGCTCAAGTCGTAGAATTAGTCAATCAACCTGTATTGAACAATGAAGAGAAAGAAATCGTTCTGCAAGGTTTAGATCAATATTTTGAAGAATTAAAGCAAACAGCAGGTTATCAGTCCCGTGATTTAATTGTTCTTAATCCTGATACCCCTAACTTAGAAACATTATTAGCCAAATTTGAACAGTGCCATATTCATGCTGATAATGAAGTGCGTTATATTATTGATGGGGAAGGAGTATTTGGCTTTATCCGTCCTGATGGTAGCCAAGTTGAATTAACTGTTGAAGCTGAAGAATATATTAACGTTCCTGCCAATACAGAACATTGGTTTTACTTAACAGAAACTCGACGGATTAAAGCCGTTCGTTATTTTACCACTACTGAAGGTTGGACTCCTGAATATACGGATACTGAAATCAGAATTTTTTCCAGAAGACCGAAAAAAACCTTAGCTTTGAATTAATTTGTACAGACGTTGAATTAATTTGTAGAGACGTTGTATACAACGTCTCTACTTCAATGATAATAATTGCTAGAATAGAAAACCATGACCATTGAAGTTGATTATTGTTTTCCTCCTAATATTGATGCGTTGCGTCAGGCGACAGTTATTGCTATTGGACAAACGGCTGGAACTTGGGATGAACGATTTAGCCATCGAGAAGATAGTTTACGATCGCATTTAGCCCAAGTTATTAATGTTAAAACCGATGAACAAGGTTATAATATTGCAACGGTTCAATTTCCTGAAATTAACGTTGAAAATGATATTGCTAGTTTGTTAACGATGATTTTTGGCAAATATTCTATGGCGGGAGTTGGTAAAATAGTTGGGGTTAGACTCGATAATAATTATGGTCGTGTTCCGAAATTTGGGATATCGGGAATTCGTCAACAATTAAACGTTTTTGATCGTCCTTTAATCATGGCAATCTTTAAGCCCGCATTAGGACTTTCAGCTTTAGATCATGCTGCTATTTTAGAACAAGTGGCAACAGCAGGATTAGATATTATTAAAGATGATGAAATTATGGGGGATTTAGAAACAGCCCCTACCCTGGAACGATTAAGAGCTTGTCGTCCCATTTTAGACCGTATTAAACAACAAACGGGGCGCACGGTTTTGTATGCGGTGAACGTCACCGGAAACGCCCAAACTCTATTAGAAAAAGCTCGAATTTTGGTTAAAGAAGGGGCAAATGCCCTATTATTAAATGTGCTCACCTACGGTTTTTCGGTCTTAGAAGCCCTTGCCGCCGATCCAGAGGTGAATGTTCCGATTTTTGCCCATCCTGCCTTGGCGGGGGCGTTATGTGCTTCTGGTGATACGGGTTTTTCCTATTCCGTTGTCCTCGGAACATTGATGGCCCATGCTGGGGCGGATGCGGTATTATATCCGGCCCATTATGGCAGTTTACCCTTTGATCCGGCTGAAGAAGGGAAAATTAGGGATATTTTGCGATCGCGGAACGTTTTTCCTGTCCCTTCTGCGGGAATTCACCCCGGAATTGTCCCTCAAGCGCTCAAGGATTATGGCCAAGATGTCATACTCAATGCGGGAACGGGAATTATGGATCATCCCGATGGCCCCTCTGCGGGGGTTCAAGCCTTCTTTCAAGCCTTGGATTATTATCAAGCTGATCAATCTTTCAATTGGGAAACCTTACCCGACAGTCCCCTACGTCGCGCCTTAGAAAAATTTAACCAATCATAATCCCTTATAGGGGCAGGTTGAAAACCCTATGATTTGATCAATAATAAAATACAGAACCCAACCCCTCCCTAAGTCAGGATAATTGATAAATTGTCCCGGCTGATAACTGATAACTGATAACTGATAACTGATTTCATGAACGATCCTCGTCAAGCTTTAATTCATGCGTCTCGTCAATTTTATCAACTCGGTTGGATGGCGGGAACGGCTGGAAATCTTTCGGCTAAAATGCCGGATAATAGTTTTTGGATTACCGCTAGTGGTAAACAAAAAGGTAAATTAGTTGCAGAAGATTTTGTCAGAATATCCTTAACGGGAGAAGTCTTAGAAAATCCCTCTCCTCAGAATAAACCTTCGGCAGAAACCAGTATTCATCAAGCGATTTATTCTTTATTTCCTGAAGCAAACGCTTGTTATCATGTTCATTCGGTAGAAGCCAAATTAGTATCGAATTTTATTGATCATGAACAATTGCCTTTACCGCCTATTGAGATGTTAAAAGGGTTAGGAATTTGGGAAGAGAACCCCAAAGTTTATATGCCTGTTTTTGAGAATTATTTAGAGGTTCCTCGCATTGCTGAAGCTATTATTCAACGGTTTAAACAAACAACCCCAGATGTGCCTGCATTGTTAATTAGAAATCATGGAGTAACGGTTTGGGCTTCTTCTCCAGAAGCCACAGAAAATCATGTTGAATTGGCTGAATATATCTTTCGTTATATTGTCGCAGCCCGTCAAGCTGGATTGAATTTTCAACATTGATTAATCTTAGGGGTTGAATTTGCGATCGCAATACATAAAAATAACCGGAATTTTCAATAAAATTTTTGCCCAGTTTGAAATGCCCAATTTTGGTTTCAAAGAAGCGGGTAAATCTGAAAATTCGACGGGGATAAACCCAAAACGAGTATAAAAATTAGCCAAGTTTTGTCCGACACATTCTAAATAGAGGGGTTTTGTAGATTCTTGAATTAAATGCTGAACTAAAATTGTCCCTAAACCTTTTCCTCGCCAAGCTCGACTAACCACCAAACTCCCCAATTCTTCAACATCCGTAAACTGTCGCAGTTGTCCACAAGCTATAATTTGTTTATGGGATTCTATCACCCAAAATTGTTGCCAACGCAATTGAGTGGGATCAAGCAGAGCTTTTAAGACTAACCACAGAATTGCTATTCTATCCTGTGGAGTTGCTGGACGTAAAACACAGCTATTCGGTAATTCAATATTGAGGGAATTTCGGTTAATTTTTTCAGATGTCATAGAGGATTTTATTATGTGTGGACGTTTTAGTTTAGTCTGTTCAAAAACAGCGATCGCTCAAACCTTTAATGTATCATCTGTTCCTGATTTTATCCCTCAATATAACATTGCTCCGGCTCAAAAAATTGCTACAATTAGATATAATTTAGAACAGCAAGAACAACAGTTTCAATTTATGCACTGGGGGTTAATTCCTCATTGGGCAAAGGATGAAAAAATTGGATACAAACTGATCAATGCTAGGGTAGAAACCGTTACGGAAAAACCGACATTTCGGCAAGCAATTCGTTCTCAACGATGTTTAATTTTAGCGGATGGATTTTATGAATGGCAACATCAAGGTAAAACCAAACAACCTTATTATTTTCAGTTAGAGAATCATCAACCCTTTGGATTTGCAGGATTATGGGAACGTTGGAACAATCCCAATAAAGAAGAAATTGTTTCTTGTACAATTTTAACCCAAGCTGCTAACGAAACCGTTCGTTCTGTTCATGAACGAATGCCGATTATTTTATCTCCTAGGGTTTATTCTCAATGGCTTGATCCCACTCTCAAGGATTCTGAAACTATTTTATCCTGGGTTCAACAAAATCCTGGCTTAAAGGTTTATCCGGTGAGTTCTAAAGTTAATCGTGCAACCTATAATCAACCGGATTGTATTTTACCCCTTGATGAAGCCGTTGAAATATTGTGATATTTCTGATTTTTATATCCCCGATTCTTTTAGTTTAATTAGACGTTGATTCCTCCTCAGCAGCCGTTCGTTGGGCGGTACTTTCCGGTCGCATTTGTACAAGGGGTTGATTAGGATTTTTCAGATCAAAATACATTATTTTGCTTTTATCTAATTTTTGAGGAACATTTCTCATCCGATCAATCACTCGTAACTGTTCAGGAAATTTAGAACTATAGGGGCCTAGATGAACTGTACCAATTTCTGTTTCCAGAATTAAATTATTGGGATCTTCCCAATTGATTTGCTGAATTTTCACAGGACTGCGAATTAGAGCTTGATAAACGGGCAACCAGTAGGGATGATATTGGTTAATATTTCCAATTACTTTCAAACTTGGTAATTGTTTCGATTTTTCTAATTCTGTATAGTTCTCCAACGGCATCCAATCCCCGGTCGCATCTAACCATCCAATTTGCTGATTATTTCTATTATCAGAAATGTTTGAGGTGGGATAAGCAACTGCAACAGGTTGTCGTTCTTGAATATTAATCATTAAACTCGGAGGAAATAACTGACGAGTCACATTAGCTGAGGCAATTTGTCCCCGTGATTCTAGGCTTTCTGCTAAGGCTTGGGGTTGAATTTTCCACAGGGATTCGGGATAGGATAGGGGCAATAAAGAGCGAACCATTTGATCCGATAACAGTTGATTTCCTTCAACTTTGATTTGTTCGGGTTGGCGAATAAACCAGATGGGTTGATTAATCAGCCAAAATAAACCTCCGGTCAAACTACTGACCGCCATAACTTGCCAAAGCACTTGAACTAATTTAATCCGCCGTTGACGTCGTAACTGCTGACGCCGACGTCCTAATTCATTCGTTGAAACAGATCCCAGATTGGTCATTGCTTGTCACCCATTTGCCAGGATTTCCACCTCACCACTCGTTTTTGATTCCCCATCATTTCAAGGTTTCGCAGATAATTTAACATATTCGCTCTGGCTCTGTCTGTGATCGGTTGGAGTTTAGCGATCGCTCTCTACCATTAGATTACAGGCCAATTTTCCGTATTAACTTGATTGTAATGTATTCTTAATCCTTATTTTATCTGTATTTTCACGCAGGAAATTATGATAAACCTTTCTGTATGTAACTGTCCCCTGTCCCCCCCGATGAGTGATCCCCCTCATCCTAAAACTGGCTTGCTGTCGGTAAACTAAGAGTAAGAGTTGACCGTTAAATTGATACAGAGGTTAAGAGTCTAATTGTGATTGAGCTTGATTTAAGTAGATTCTATAAAGCGTGTAATCCCAGTAAGACCATTGACATGGCAAACCCGGAAGATCGAAAATATTACATCGATTTTTCATCTGTCCGAGGGAGTGATATCATCCGAGAATTGAGCCGAACTATTACTTTACTCTCCCATGATGAACCCACCTGTCAATTGTTTAGTGGTCATATAGGATGTGGGAAATCAACAGAATTATTTCGTCTTAAAGATTTGTTAGAGCGTCAGGACTATCATGTCGTTTATTTTGAATCTTCTCAAAATCTCGATATGGCAGATGTGGATATTAGCGATATTTTATTAATGATTGCTCGTCAGGTAAGTGAAAGTTTAGAAGCGGCTCAAATTCGTCTGAAACCGGGATATTTTGCTAACTTATTTACAGAAATTTCTGAGTTGATGCAAACGCCAATTCAACTATCTGGGGAGGCTGAATTATCCGTTGGAATTGCTAAAATTACGGCTAAAACTAAAGATTCTCCAAAATTACGATCTCAGTTACGGCAATATTTAGAACCGCGCACCAGTAGTATTTTAGACGCGATTAATGATGAAATTTTAGGACGAGCTAATAGTGCGTTACAAGGGAAAGGAAAAAAAGGAATTGTCGTTATTGTAGATAATTTAGATCGGATTGATAGTTCTCCTAAACCTTGGGGAAGAACTCAACCGGAATATTTATTTGTAGATCGAGGTGAACAACTCAAACGTCTCAATTGTCATGTGGTTTTTACCATTCCCCTAACCTTAATGTTTTCTAATGATTATGATCGGCTTTCCAGTCGGTTTGGAGTCAAACCTAAAGTGTTACCGATGGTTCCAGTCCGTCTTCGGGATGGGGTGCAGAATCCCAATGGCATGATAAAATTACAACAAATGGTTCTAGCACGAGCCTTTCCTGATCTGCCACAGGAAAGTCGTTTATCTCAGATTTCTGTTTTATTTGATAGTCCTGAAACCCTAGAGCGATTATGTTGGATTAGTGGGGGTCATATTCGACGTTTATTAATGTTGATGTACAGTTGTTTACAACAAGAAGATCCCCCTTTTACCCGTTCTTGTTTAGAGCAAGTTATTCAAGAATATCGAGATGATCTTTTAGGCGCAATTAACCATGAAGAATGGGAATTATTGTTAAGAGTGGTGAAAACTCAAAAGGTAACGGGAGAAGATGAATGTCAAACTTTACTGCGGAGTATGTTTGTTTTTGAATATCGGGATCAAGACGGTCGCTGGTTTGGGATTAATCCTGCTTTAACTGAAAGTAGTCAATACAAATCCTTTGTAAATTCCCTCAGTAAAACGGCTTAAAATATGACTGTAGGAGAGGTAAAATCCTCCCTAATATCGTCTTTTTTGCTAACAATCAGATGTAAAAAAACAAATAATTAATATCAATAGCTATTATTCTTTAAGTTTAAATTAAGGAATGATAGCTATTGATTTAGAGAAGATTAGGGAAAATTCTGATCATTATATTCCATCCTTCAATTGGGTCTATAGATACACTCCAAAAGCCCACGTAGAGACGTGCCATGGCACGTCTCTACAGGATATGGATGCGTAGCAAAGATTGAAGGATGGAATATTAGATCTCCTTTGACATAACTTGTTCTAAATGTAGAAGTATTACTCCTGTTCCCTGTTCCCTTTGTTTCGGATACAAATTAAGTTGGGATTGCTATGATGATTAAATGAGTTCCAGAAGCAAAATTTTAAATATGGCTAAAATCGGTTTACGAGGACGCTTATTTTTATCCCATCTATTAGTGATGTTAATTGGGGTAACATCCTTAGTGATTATTGGAAAAATATCTTCTCCTCGGTTTTTTGTCAGTAATTTAGAGCAACTTGAAGGCCCAGGATTTCGATTACAATATATTCGTACTCGTCTAATAGAAGGCTTTGAAATTGCTTGGAACCGCAGCACCTTTTGGTCAGTTTTAGCGGGAACAACTGCCGCCGTAGGGCTGAGTTATTGGTTAACCCAACGCATTACTAAACCCCTCACCCAAATGGAAGAAATTACTCAGAAATTTGCCTCTGGAGAATGGTCAGAACGAATGTCTTTCAGCGATATTCCTGAGTTAAATCAATTAGCGCTGAGTTTTAATAAAATGGCTGCTAGTTTACAAAATGTTGAGAAAGAACGAAGAGAATTAATTAGTGATTTAACCCATGAATTAAGAACTCCGTTAACCGTTGTTAGGGGATATTTGGAAGAAATAGCTGATGGTCATATTGAACCTTCTCCCGTCATTTATCAACAATTAGCGAAAGAAACTAAACGCTTAGAACGATTAGTCAATGATTTACAAGAGCTTTCAAAAGTTGAATCCGGCTATTTACCCATTCATCAAAAACCCGTTAATTTATATCCTTTATTAGTATCTTTAGTTCAACGTTTTTCTGATCAACTCTTAGAAGAAGGGCCGACTCTTCAGTTAGATTCTAAACCTGATTCGCCGCTAGTATTAGCAGATGTAGACCGAACTG
The DNA here is from genome assembly GCF_015207485.1 of Planktothrix mougeotii LEGE 06226. Taxonomy (NCBI): domain Bacteria; kingdom Bacillati; phylum Cyanobacteriota; class Cyanophyceae; order Oscillatoriales; family Microcoleaceae; genus Planktothrix; species Planktothrix mougeotii. The sequence continues at coordinate 20,215 of NZ_JADEWU010000067.1, read as the reverse complement.
AACAAATTTTAGTTAATTTATTAGGCAATGCAATTCGTTATACTGAAACGGGAACCATTCTGGTTAAAACAGGTAATGATTTAAACTTTTTCTGGGTTGCTGTTATGGACACCGGAATTGGTATTGCTCCAGAAGATTTACCCCATGTTTTTGAACGATTTTGGCGGGCTGATCGCTCTCGTTCTCGACATTCAGGAGGAACGGGAATTGGGTTAGCAATTACTCGCCGTTTGGTAGAATTACAAGGGGGAAAAATTTTCGTTTCCAGTCGTTTAGGGGAAGGCAGTACCTTTCAATTTTCACTTCCCTTAGCTAAATAATTTTTCGATAAAGCGGGGTTTATTTTTTCCCAATTAACCAATAGGTTCGCATTTCACCTTTCCCTTTAATTAAAATCATCCCTCGTTCTTCAAATAAATAGTTTGCTTGAAGTTTTTGATAGGTGGTTTGACTGACTTGAATTTGTCCTGATAAACCATGAGATTCCATGCGGGAGGCAATATTAACGGCATCTCCCCATAAATCATAACTAAATTTTTTTAATCCAATTACTCCAGCAACAACGGGCCCTGTATTAATCCCAATTCTAAGGTTTAATAATTGATTATCTTGTTGGCGAAATTTTTGAATAATAGATTGCATTTCTAACGCCATATCTGCGATCGCTTCTGCATGGTCAGGTCTGGGTATTGGAATACCCCCAACAACCATATAAGCATCACCAATGGTTTTAATTTTCTCTAAGTTGTATTTATCCGCAAGCCGATCAAATTCTGAAAAAATTTCGTTCAAAAACGTTACTATTTGTGTGGGAGAACGGCGAGAAGCCAGTCCGGTAAAATCCGTTAAGTCTGCAAATAAAATCGTTGTTTCTTCAAATCGATCCGCAATACAACCTCGATTTTGTTTGAGTTTTTCAGCGATCGCAAAGGGTAAAATATTGAGTAATAATTGCTCAGATTTATCTTTTTCTAACCGCAGATCCACTTCTGCCCGATTCCGTTCTAGGGTGGCTTGATAAATTTGGTTAAATATGGTTTTAAAGGTATCAATTACATCACCTAGTTCATCGTTTCTTTGAATTAATTGGGAATAAAATTGAGGTGCTGGCTTGTTGTTAACAATCGCTTTTCCCGCTTCAATTAAATCTAACCGCAGTTTCAAAATTGGGACAATAACCGTTTTTCCTAAAACAAATAAAGTCGTTGAGGTGACAAAAATAGAAATAATTAAAACCAACCCAGCAATTCTTAAAATATAAGCATAAATATCAGCATAAATACTAGAAGCATCATGGCGAATAATCACCAGATATTTATTTTTGAGCACAAGCGTATTACAAGCTACATCATAGCGATCTCCCTGATTTTGACGCAAATATAAGCTTTTTCCTTGTATGGCTTGTGAAAAACTTATAGCGGGAGCCTCACCAAATTGACCAATTAACTTTCCGGTTTTGCTATAAACAGCACCGCCTAAAATTTCAGGATTCAAATGATGTAAATGACTTAATTGTTGCAAGAGTTCAGCATCAGAATTATAAGGATAAGTTTCAATCATCCAAGCGATTTTGCTAGAAGATATTGTAGGTAATTGTTGTAATAGTTCGTTTTGACGTTGATAAACTGAAGGAATTAAAATGATAACCTCAACAAAAATTAAGCTGGAAAATACCCAGATTGCAATTGATCGAGAAAGACGAGCATTCAAAAGTTTAAAAAATAATTTCAGTTGTTTTGACATGAAGTGTGATTGCTCCTCTAAATATCTATTTTTTTTGTCAAAATCCCCATCGATAAGTTCTGGTAAATTCATTTTTTTTGTTCAAGTTTACGATTATTATCAACAATATTTTTGTTTCTTTTTCCCCAATTTGATCTATAATTAATCAATCGATTCAAAATTTCACAATCCACAGGCTCTTTCTTAAAATGTTACTATCTGAAAACCTCACACCCTGGAAGCCTGATCCAATTTTAAGACGGATTTAGTTAAAATCAAGATAATTTAACTGGAAATAATCTGTCAGCATCAATCTATAGCAGTGGCTGAAAGCGAGTGATTGACATAGACTCACACAGTAAACCTAGACGGTGAACTGTTAAACTGTTCCCAGTTAAGCTTTTCCTGGCTATTAATGAGGTTAATCGATGACAATGGAGCCAAATTCATCCTCATCTCATTCCCAAGGGGTTCAGGAGAACCCTGAAAGCCTTAATGGTGGGGTGCTTCAACCACACGATCCCCCCCCAACGGAGGAAATACAACTGAATTCTGGGGAATCTTGGGAGATCGAAACCCGAAACTCAGTTTTAGAGGATCATCCAAGTCATTTCTCAGGTTCAGTCCTGGTGTTATCAGCAATGGCTTTGATGATTTTAGGACTAGGAATTGATAATATTACTTTGGGATATGTCAGCGCCGTGGCAACATTGGCGATTTCCCTACGCTTACTCTGGTCAGGTTGGGGTAAAGTTTGGACAACTTTAATTCCAGCAAGCTGGCGGAGTTTAATTATTGCTTGTTTTGGGATTTTAGGCTCTCTAATTGGGTTAGTTATTTTTAGTAATGCTAACACTGAAAATGAAGTTAGTAATATTACAATTAATTGGGATGCGATTGGTGCTTTAGGGGATTTAGGAGGAGCATTAGGGCAAATTTTAATTGCGATTCTGGCCGTTTATGTAGCTTGGCGACAGTATATTATTTCCAGAGATTTAACGATTCAACAAAACCGAATTACGCAACAACAAACCATTGATGCTTATTTTCAGGGAGTCTCAGATTTAGCATTAGGAGAACAGGGATTATTAGAAGATTGGCCCCAAGAACGAGTGATTGCAGAAGGACGAACCTCTGCTATTATTAAAAGTGTAGATGCAGAAGGAAAAGCTAAAATTCTGCGGTTTTTATCCCAAGCCAAATTAATTACTCCGTTACAACGCGATCGCCATCTCGGACGTCCGATGTTAGATGGAAATGGCAATTATGCAGAAGATCGAGATCATGGGGTGCGAGTGATTGATTTAGGGGCGATGTTAGCGGGTGCAGATTTATCCCAAACCGACCTCCGACGCACGGATCTCAGTGATGCGAATTTAGTCAAAGCTAATTTAACGGGATGTGATTTAGTTCGCACTAATTTAGCGAGATCTATTCTCTATGAAGCCAATTTATCTTATACAAATTTGCGTGCTGTCAGATTTTTTTATGGTTCTCCAGAAACAGCTTCTCCTCGCAGTAAAACATTAATTCCTAATTTTACTACGGGAGAACATACAGGGGCTGTGGTTGAAAATGCCGATTTTACTGGAGTCGAGAATTTATCAGAAGAAAGTCGCTATTATTGTTGTGCCTGGTGTGGTTCTAAATCTCGAAAAACCATCCCCGGAGGTTGCGAAGGAATTCCCAATAAATTAGACCGATAAAGGGGTTTCGGGTTTGATCTCATCATTTGTTATTCCTAGGGGTAGCGATTTACTTTTTATTAATTTTTTCTAAAAACACTTCAACAATTTCACTAGACATTAAAGCAAAGGTTAATAACAGTTCAATGAATAGAAATAAAGGCAGTAAAATCACTTGAATTAGCCAAAGTAAAATTTTCTGACCTTGTTTCATTTGAGTTTGAGCAACCATCATTCGCAGCGCCCGAACTAAAATTCGGGTTAAGCGGATTCTATAACTCATTTTTAAGTCTTTAACCTTGGGATTATCAAACTGAATCTGACCCGAATCAAAAATTTTATTTAAGGTTGAAATTGAACTGTTAGTATCAATTGCTGAAAAGTTTAAATGTAGCCAAGTTAAGCCACAAAGTCTTCCTAAAATAAAATCTTGTTGTCGATATTTTTTATCAAAAAATCCCCCGAAAGCATTAAGAAAATCAGAGGCTAATAGTTCATCAACGTTCGTTGGTTTTTCGATTAGGGGAGTTTTAAATAAGGATCGAAATTTTTGATACAAATGTTCTAATTCATTTCGCATTTCTAAATTTTCTATCCCGGAAATTTGATTGAGAATTAAAGGTGTAATTGGAGATAACTGAATATGATGATAGGGAATCGCTTTTTCTAAGTCAGCTTTAATCTGAGAAATTGTCTCCCCAGATGAGGTTTCTGACAAAGTTTCTAAATGGGATAATATTTTTTCTTTATAATCTACCTGTTCATTAATTTGAACAATCTGTTTTAACTGCATCGCATCCTGTTGAATAGACGGAATTTTTAATCCTCCAAACAACAAATCAAATAGATTAAAATTGTTTTTTTTCAAGCTAGGTTTACTTTCTAAACTTTCTAAAGAATAGGGAGAAACATAAACATAAAGTCGCTGATCTCGTTCGGTTTTGACTCTGCGGTTAAATTCATGGCTAAATTTGATAAACTCTCGACCTTCATCTTGAATTAAATATTCAGAATTAGGTAAAGAACTTAATTGAATACGGGCTTCTAAATCAATGGCTTTTAAAATCGGTAAATTATCTAAAATTCCACCATCACTATACCAAAAATTAAGTTGTTCTCCATTCCCCTCTGGACAAAACATTGGTAAAGCTGAATCTAGTTTTTTATCACCGGAATCAGAGCAAATTTTAAAGTAAGCTGGACTAAGATTTTTTAAGTTATAACTTTTAATACTAGATGTATCTTGAACCGGAGGAAAAGCTAAGGGAAACGCCCCGGAAATTAAGCTGGTATCAATCACTTTTTCCCAGATTCTTTGTAAGCGTTCTCCACTACGATTTATTTCAGAATGAAACAAAAAACGACGATTTTCTGCATGGTTAATCGCAGGAATACCTGAATAATTTCGACATTGGTTTTCATAAGTGACTAATAACCCTTGTAAGTTCGTAACTGTCATGACTAAGGCTAAGGGTTGATGAACTTTGAGTTGGTCTGTATTTTCACTAATTAAACTAGCAATATTTTTAATTCCTTTTTGAGATAATAAACTGTTATTTTGACTTTTTAATAAATCCTTGAGTGCTTGACGATAATCTTCAATCGCAAAAACCGTATCAATATCTTTCATATCAGCCCGTTCTACCCAAGCTTTTTCTAAAAGGTTTTGGGATTCATAGTCACTATCAGGAATCTCTCGATTTAATAAATAATAAGCCGTAATTGCTCCCGTCATCGCTCCCGCAGACGCACCCGTAATCAAATCTATTAACAGGGGAGAGTTTTCTTTTCTCGCTTGTCTTACTAATTCAAAACACACCCCAGCCATATAAGCTCCGAGTGCAATTCCTCCTGATAAATTAAGGGAAATAGGACGAGGATTAGGAGAGGAATTTGTTAATACCATAACAACTAATTAAGAATCAGAAATATAAGAAAAGCACTGTTGACTACTTTAATAGAAAAGCTCAAAAAAGTCAAGGATTATCGGAAATAGGAAAAGGCATCCCCTAGGGTTAGCACTATTAATAATTAATAAAATCGGGTCAGCCTTTGAGCATGAGGATATATACAGAAGATTGTGTTAGAATGCCAGAATAAAAAATAGAATGATCACACAAAATGTTGAGCATTGCAGAGACTCAAAAATTGTGGCAACCCCTGGCTCATCAGTTAGTAATTCCCCGCGATGAAGCCAGTTATCAACAGCTTGTGGAATGGCTGGATCAACTCATTGATGAAGTAGGCGAAGATGAACAACATCCTCTCGCCTCATTAATGGATATTCTGGGTATCTTAATTGAAAATTATGAAAATGAGCATATTCTTGAACTCCAAGGATGATTACCACCTCCTAAAACCTAAACTGTAAACTCCTGTTTTCCTGTCTGTTCCCTTCAAGATTGAAGTTTAGCTTTCGGACGCAAAAACTTCACAATTCCATATAAATCCGGGTCAGTTTTAGCTTCCTCCCGATAACGAGTATTAAAATCAATCGCCTGTTCTAAATGTTCAACGGCTAATTCCGTTTGACGTTGTTGAGCATAACTAAGGGCTTTATTATAGTAAGCATCAGCATAATCAGGCTTTAATTCTAACGCTCGATCTAAACTTTCTAACGCTTCTTTTCCCCGTTTTAACTTAATTAAAACATACCCTCGATAATTCCAAGCTTTAGAATTATCAGGATCAAATTCAATCGCTTGATCAAAAGATGTCACCGCATCAGCATAGCGTTCAATGGCTTGTAACGCCATCCCCCGATTTAACCACGCCACCCCATCTTCGGGTTTCACTTTCACCGCTTGATCAAAGGCTTCAAAGGCTTCTTGATGTTTTTGTAATTTACCGAATGTTACCCCTAAATCCACCCAAGCTTGATGATAATCGGGTTTAATTTCTAAAGCTTTTTTATAGGATGCGATCGCTTCATTTTGACGTTTTAATCGACTTAAAGCCATGCCTCGATTCAGCCAAGCTCGATAATCATTGGGTTGCAATTCTACGACTTGATGAAACGCGCCTAAAGCTTCTTCATAACGTCCTTCCGCAAATAAAACATTTCCCTGTTGAACAAAATCCTCAACATTTAAAAATAACTCAGGTTTGTTAGATTTTAATCGATCTAATTGCTCCGCCATTGTTTCAATTTTTTGCATCATTTCTGATACCGCCGATTCGACTAAATTCGTCGGAGAAATGGCTGCTAATTCTTTGAGAATTTCATCTTTTCTCGTTAAGGCTTCCGACTGCATCGCCACTAATTCTTGGTAAATTCCGGCTTTTTGCGTATTAGCATCCGCTTGAACTTCTGTTAACTGTTCCGTTAACATCGTATCAAATTTATCCAATTTATTAAAGGTAGATTCCTTACGGGTTTGCAGATCTCCTCTTAACTGTTCAATCACCCCATTCACATCTTGATCAAACTTCTCTAGCCGTTGGACAATTCGTTCTTTTTGGGTTTTCCATCCCGCCTGACTATCGGCAATAATCGCCGCATAATCTGCTTCTAATTGTTGTAATCGTTGTAACTTTTCATCCACCTGGCTTTGGACTTGTTGTTGATAGGTAGCCAGTTGGGTTTCCGCTTGTTGTTCTAACTGTTGAATGCGTTGGAGTTTCTGCTCCATTTGTCCCTGAATTTTACCTTGAGAATCCGAGAGTTTAATAACAGCATCATTGCCAAATTTCTCTAAATTTCTCAAAGCTAAATCAATTTGTTCTTGAGCTTTTTGTTCAGATTTAATCCGAACTTCTTCTAATTGGGGTGCAAAATCCGTTTCATATCGTTCTAAACGAGCAAATACCCGATCTTTTTGGGTTTCCGCCTGTTTTTGCAGTTGGGATAACTCTTGAACTAATTCAGCTTCAATTTGTTGTAAATTCTTGCCAATGGTATTTTTTTGTCCTTGAACATCCGTTTGCCAACCCGATACCGTCGTTTTAAAGTCTGCACTGACTTGTTCTAAGGTTTGGAATAAGCGATCGCGTTGATTTTGAACTTGATGTTGTAATTCCGATAATTGGTTAGTTAAAGCCGTTTCTGATTGTTTAAAATACTCAACAATCTTATTCTGCTGTTGATCCGCATCGAGTTGTAATCCAGCCAAATGATTAGCGTAGTTTGTTCCCAGTTGATCTAAATTTTGTAAGATCACATCCTGTTGATTACTAGCGCGGTTTTGTAACTCTGCTAATTGTTTAGAAAATTCAATTTCTAAGCGATGAATTTCCTGTTCAGCTTCTTGTGCTTCCTGTTGAAACTCTTGGATCGCTTGTTGACGAACTTGGGTTAATTCTGTTAAATATTCCCCAATTTGACTGCGATGGCTTCCTAATTCGCTTTGAAAATCATCCGCTTCTAAATGTAAGTCTTGAGCAATTCGGTCAGTTTCCTGAATAACCGCTTGCATTTGTCGGTTTGCGGCGGCTATTTTTCCTTCTAAATCTCCTAATTCATTGAGATGATTTTTAACAATAATAGTAACTTCTCGAACAACAGAACGCCGCAATAACCATAACCCCACCAAAGTTCCTGCTAATAACACCCCTAACAGCGCTAATAACAAATTAAACAGCGTCATCGTCTGTTTAAAGGCCCGTTGAGCTTCCGCTTGAACCTGTTCTTGTAAACGCTGCTGTTCTCGCAGTTGTTCCAGTTCCTTACGATCCTTGGGGGACAGAGTTTCTGTCGGAGTTGTGGGTTCTGGAGACTTGGGGGGTTTAGACTGGGCCAGACTGACTCCCGCCGATAGCAAAACTAAAGTTAGGATGACGCTGCTGCGAGACACCCACGCTAAAAAATCAAGACCCTTATGGGAGATGGCACCAGCATCAGTCTGTTGATGATGTTGCGTCAATCGCTGTATCTGCTTAACCAAGTCCGAGTTCTCCAACCCATCCTCTATAGTTTACCCTACATCAAATCACTCTGCGAGAAACCGAGAAACCGGGTTTCTGAACCCCAGCACTTGCGAGAAACCGGGTTTCTGCAATAATCTTTGCTATTAACAAAAAGATCGGATAAGAAACCGGGTTTCTGACCCCACTAACACCTCCGAGAAACCGGGTTTCTGCAATAATCTTTGCTATTAACAAAAAGATCGGATAAGAAACCGGGTTTCTGACCCCACTAACACCTCCGAGAAACCGGGTTTCTGCCATAACCTTTGCTATTAACAGAAAGATCACTTAAGAAACCCGGTTTCTGACCTTCAATTTAGCTTTAATCTCTGTTATAATTAATCATTATAATTTTATACTTGTTTTTTATGTTCAAGAAAGACCCCCTCTACTCTAAGCCATTAATAGCTGATCAACAAGAAAGACAAGTCCTCGAAAAACTAGAGCATTTTCTTGAGACGACCCATTCACAACCTATCACCCTTAATAGGAATGGAGAAGAAATGTTACTTCCTGAATCGGTGAATTATGCCTTACGTCAAGTTATTCATGCAATGGTATCTGGAAAAGCTGTTACGATTGTTGCGGATGATCAATACATGACGTTACAAGAAGCTTCTGATTTTTTAAATATATCACCTCCTTATTTAATAACACTACTTGAACAAGGAGAATTTTCTGCCGTTGATATTGGGTCAACTCAACATATTTTATTTAAAGATATTAGCATTTATAAACAAAATAGAGATATAAAACGCCGTCAAGATTTGAATGAATTGACTGCTTTTTTACAAGATGAAGGGTTTTATAGTGAATCTAGTTCTGATGTCATGCGGTAGATATCGTGAGTTTAACAGTTGTTTTAGATGCTTGTGTAATTTTTCCAATGCCTTTGTGCGATACTCTACTTAGAACTGCTGAAGCTGGGTTTTATCGTCTTTGTTTGTCTCAAGAAATTCTTGATGAAGTTACTCGAAATTTAATCAAGCAAGGTAGAATAAAAGCCGAGGCAGCATCCCGATATCAAGGTCATATCAAAGCAGCATTTCCAGAAGCAATAATTGAAGGTTTTGAAGAAATTATTAACTCAATGACCAATGATCCTAAAGATCGTCATGTTCTGGCTGTTGCTGTTCAATCTAAAGCAGATTTGATTGTTACATTTAATTTAACAGATTTTCCGCCAGAATCTCTACAGCCGTTTAATTTACAAGTCAAACATCCTGATGATTTTTTAATAGGGTTATGCGACCTTTATACTGTTAATGCGATGGCTGAGATTATCAAAATTCAAGCAGAAGCACTGAAACGTCCACCCATGACAGTTGAAGATTTACTTTCTCGTCTGATGGTGCAAGTTCCTAAATTTACAAATAAAATTTTATCTTCTCAATATTAATCCCCATCTCCAAGAAACCGGGTTTCTGCAATAACCTTTGCTATTAACAGAAAGCTCAATTAAGAAACTCGGTTTTTGAGTCTTACTCACGCTTCCGAGAAACCGGGTTTCTGCCCTAACCTTTGCTACTAACAAAAAGCTCAATTAAGAAACCCGGTTTCTGAATCCCCTAACAGGTAACGAAATGCTAAAATAATGAAAATTGGGTCAAACAGACCCCCAAAAACTCGACTTGATAAAGGGCTGAAATTGTTATAGGTTACAGCTTATAATTCTTAAAGCGAGGGAAGAGAGCCAATAACCCCACCGCCACCAAAACGTCAACGGGGAGTGTAACGCAGGGAGATGGCCCAACGGAGCTTGCAGCGAAAAGGTCAGGTTATCGTAGCTTATCCATTTCCAACTGCCGTTTTTTCTCCATCCGATGCGATCGCCAAGCTTCCATTCTGTTCCATAGTCTACCTTACCCCCAACTTCTAGCCAAATCTTCTTCTGGACACTGAAGCCAAAGCGGGACATACTGTATTTTACCCATAACTGATCAATAGTGCGTAAATCCTCACAGGGGAAGTTATCAATTGAGGTTTTATCTAAATAACTTTCCTTCTCTCTCCCTGCTACCTGAAGCATCACTTTTGAAGTTTCCTGGTCTGCTTCTTTCCACTGTCCTGCTGCAAGAAGTTGTTGCAATTTCTGATATCGGGATGGAACGGTTTCCGGTTGTGGGGAAGGTGCAACAGGTTGAGGAATAGTTGGCATCGGAGCAAGAATAACCCCCTCGTAGTGAGTCCTTCAGGACTCTTAGCCCTAAAGGGCTTACTACGCGACCCACGCCAAAAAATTAAGACGCTTATAAGACTGTGTACAGACGCGCCTTGGCACGTCTCTACTGAGTGTACTATTTATTCCCTGTTCCCTGTCTTCTGGTAACGACCGAGTATAGTTAAACTTAATCCAAATAATCCTAATGATAGGGATACGGCGATCGCGGTAACTAAAATGATGGGTTGAGTCGCTTGGCGAACTGCGATCGCACAAAGCGCCCACATAATTACAAAAGGATAAGCCATTTCATTACGTTCAATGATTAAAATAGCGGCTAATGTTCCAGCAATGACTAATAAAATTGCTGTCCAGAGTTCGGGTGAAATTCCTCCCCCTGTCCATTGCCAATTTTCTAATACTAAAGCTACATTAACAATGGTGGCAACCGTAATCCAACCGAAATAAATACTAATGGGAATATCGACACACCAGCGTTCCTTTTTAGCAACTCTAACTTTCCCAATATTTAACCGTAAATAGGCTACAATTAAGGAATTTAAAATAGCCAACATTGCCCCTAGGGACAGAAAAAACATTTGATATTGAAATAAAAATACCCAGACAATCTGGGCAATACAAGCTAAAACAATGGAAAAACCCAATTTTTGTAATCGAGGATTTTCACGGTTTTGAGGTAATCCTTGATAACCCGCAAACGCAAATAATCCTACATAAATTAAACCCCAAATTGCAAAGGCATAATTAGCCGGAATAATTTTAACATTCCTAAAAATAGTATTAGAAATTTCTCCAATGGTTAACCCATTAAAAGGAGCTATATTCGCTAATACGTTAATTGCGAATGCGGCTAAAATTGCAGTGATATTTGCCCATTGTCTGACCGAGTTAAAATTAGAGTCAGGAGAATTAGTCTGCATTGCTGTTGAAAAATATAGCAGGGAATAGGGAACAGGGAATTACAAATTACGAATTACGAATTACGAATTACGAATGGGGAACAGCTATAACAAAAAAAATTGAGAGACACGATAAATCGCGTCTCTGAATCTGCTTTAATCGACTTTGAGCCGTTAACGATGAATTTTATTCAACGCCTTGGGACACCGAGGGACGAGAAATCCGACGGTTTAATTTCGGTTTAGAAGTCACTAATTGAGCTTCTTCCTCCTGAGCATCAAAGTCAGAATCTAACCAACTGGGACGAGTTTGATCGTAAGCCAGTTGTAAGGCGGCGGCGGCGATCGCATGAGGATCGTATTCCTCACCCAATTGCGCCACAATCGGTAAGAAAGACGCCACCCGTTCACCGGATAAAGCTTCCCGTACCCGTCCTTGCAGACGTTCAATATAACGGGCTTCAATTTGCGAGCGCTTAGGAATAGATAACACCGTAAAGTTATGGCGCAAATGACGCTCAATTAACCGCAGTTTCCGGCGATCAATCGGTTGAATCAGCGTAATGGCGATCCCATCCCGTCCGGCGCGACCTGTCCGACCAATGCGGTGAACATAACTTTCCGCGTTATCGGGTAAATCGTAGTTAATGACATGGGTGAGATGATCGACATCTAATCCCCGTGCCGCAATGTCTGTCGCCACAATCCACCGTACTTGACGACGGCGGAAGCGTTGCAGCAGTCGTTCCCGTTGGGCTTGGTTCAAGTTGCCATGATATTCATCCACACTATGACCCGCCGATTGCAGGAATGTAGTTAATTCCGCAGCCGCTTGTTTTGTGCGGACAAAAATAATCGCCGATTCTGGATCTTCTAATTCTAAAATCGGTTGCAACGCCCGGGCTTTTGACCAGCCACGGGGCGCCATATAAGCACGCTGTTCAATGCGTTTGGGAGTGGCTTTGGGATTTTCGGCTTTAATGGTGACTGGATTTTTCAGGAATTTCTTCACCAGTTTCCAAATCGAAGGCTCCATCGTCGCAGAGAAAAACGCCGTTTGACGTTCTTCAGCTACAGATTCAAGAATTTTTTCCACATCTTGAATAAAGCCCATGCTTAACATTTCATCGGCTTCATCCAAGACTAACCACTTAATCCGGTTTAATTTTAGATCGCCCCGATTGAGTAAATCTAAAATCCGTCCCGGTGTCCCAACGACAATTTGAACGCCTTGTTGTAAGCGTTGAATTTGTCGCTCAATAGACTGACCGCCATATACGGTTAACACATACAAGCTGCGGTCATCGGTCATTTTCCGAATCGCTTCTTTAACTTGCATGGCCAACTCACGAGTTGGGGTCAGGATTAACGCTTGTACGCCTTTCGCACTTGTGTCTAGTTGCTCCAGAATGGGCAATGAGAAGGCGGCTGTTTTGCCCGTCCCGGTTTGAGCCAGTCCCACCACGTCACGTCCAGCCAATATATGGGGAATTGCTTCGACTTGAATGGCGGTTGGTTCAGTAAAGCCTATTGTTTCCAGATAACTCGCTCGTTCTTCGGAAATTCCTAAGCTTGCAAAAGATGGACTCATTAATTCTCCTATCTATGTATTTTAGCCCGGTTCCTTTCATTGCCCTATTCAATCGAGACACTTGTACTCTGATGCAGAGGTTTATTGGTTTTGCTATAACGCTTGACGTAGCTCTCTACAAAAGTCGAGTTACGTTGTCTCAGGGGCATCTTGGAACCTAATTACATTCCAAGGTCTTCAAAGTTCCTGAAGTCACTCTTAGTCACAACCTTTGGGGTTGTCTAGTCAATCAGACCCTTTAATAGACCATCTCTCTCTAGGATAACGCTTAATATTCAGAAACATAACAACAAATTTCTTAAAATTTGCCGCGATTTCCTTAAATTGGCTGACGGTTGAGGGTTAACCCTCAATTGACAACCTATTCTAAGACGTACCCATAGAGATCATAAATATCGGCGTCGGTGATTTGGACTTTGATCAGTGAACCTAAACGAGCCTCGCCTTCAATATAGACTAACCCGTCTACTTCCGGGGCGAAACGAGATGAACGACCGATGAGTTCACCAGTTTGCGGCTGTTGTTGTTCAATCAGAACGTCTACGACCTGTCCGATAGATTTTTGATTTTGTTTCAAGGAAATGGGTTGCTGTACCTGCATTAAGGCATCCCGACGCGCCTCCATAACTTCTTGCGACAGTTGATTGGGTAACTGATAAGCCGGGGTTCCTTCTTCGGGAGAGAAGGTAAAAACGCCAACGTGATCAAACTCGTGACGTTGCACAAATTCGCGCAGGTGTTCAAAATGTTCCTCAGTTTCCCCTGGAAAGCCAACAATAAAGGTGGTACGAAGTACCGCATCTGGGATGGCGGTTTTCAGTTTTTCAATAATCTGATCGTTGACTCGTCCTTGCCAAGGACGGTTCATCGCCCGTAACACATCAGGGTGTGAATGTTGTAGCGGTAAATCTAAATAAGGTAAAACGTTCGGGGTGTCTTGAATTGCTGCAATTACGTTTGGGGTTAGCCCCGTTGGATAGGCATAGTGCATCCGTATCCAGGGAATATCAACGTTTCCTAATGCCCGTAATAATTCTGCCAGTTTGGGTTCACCGTAGAGATCCAGTCCGTAGTTGGTGGTAATTTGGGAAATGAGTATTATTTCCTGAACCCCTTGATCGGCTAATTGCTGGGCTTCAGTAACAATTGATTCTATAGTACGCGATCGCTGGTTTCCGCGCAAGTGGGGAATAATACAAAAGGCACAGCGATAGTCACAGCCTTCTGCCACTCGCAAATAGGCAACCCCCTCACTGGTCGTCCGGTAGCGAGGGACGGTTTCATCGGCAATATAGGTGGGTTCAGCCGAAATTTCTTTAACCCGTTCTCCCTGTTCGACCCGTTTGATCACATCGACAATTTTATGATAATCTCCAGTTCCCACAACAGCGACAGCTTCCGGGAGTTCGTCTAACAGTTGTTCTTGGAAGTGCTGCGCCATACAGCCTGTGATCACAATTTTTTTCTTGGCATCCGCTAATTCTACTAAGGTGCGAACGGATTCTTCCCGCGCGGCTTCAATAAAACTACAGGTATTGACAATAACGTAATCGGCTAATTCTTCGTTAGAATCGACTTGATAGCCGGCTTGTACCAGTAAACCGAGGATATGTTCGGTGTCAATGCGATTTTTTTCGCAACCGAGGTGAGAGATCGCAATCGTTGGCTGAGTTGCCATTCTAATAAAATTCTATCTAAAGATTACACAACCGACCTTTTATTATACCAGATATTTTACTATTTTACTCATACTGTCATCATCAATACAATTCGTAGGGTGTGTAAGCGCAGCGCACGCACCCCAACCCAGATTTATAGGTTATTTCAGACTAGGCACAATTAAAGTTAACTGAATTTCTCGAATTGCTGTTTCTAAGTTAACAGGATTGAGTACAGATACTTTTTGATAAACTTCTACAATTTTTTGAGAAAAACTGTAGACTAATTTATTCTCCATATATAAAGGATGACCAATATAATGAGAGTCTTTGAGTAATTTATTCATTTTACTTAAACGTTTAGGGGGAATAATTAAAACCAGACTTTTAGCTACGTTTGGGAAGATTTCTAATAATTCCATAAACCGTTCAATTCCAGTTGTAATCGGGGTACTTGTTTCGACTTCAAAAGCAAAAACCGGATCACCTTGATTGTCAAACCAAATTAAATCAATTTGCTGAATTTTCTCTTTTTGCCAATCTGTTAAAGGTTTACGAATAGGTAATTGAGGCAGAGATAACTGATTAAACCCTTCCCCATTCCAGTTGCTTGTCGCTTGTTCTTTTTTGCCAATATGAACTTTTAAACCTACGGATAGAGCTATCTTAGCTAAAATATAAATTATGCAATCGTGTTCTATTTTATTGGGATCTTTAGGAAAACTGAGCGTGGGTAATAAAGGGTTTTCAAAGGAAATTCCTAAATCTAATTCCATTTGAATGCTATCAGATTTGCCAAATTGCCAGTGTTTACCATCAGGGGAATAGGCAATTTTTTCTAAAACATTTAAAATGGTTTGATTTGCCGGGGTTGTGCCATTAATTAAATTAGGCATTACATTAAATATAATTTGATCAAACGTGGCTGACTGTCCTTGTCTTTCTTGGAATTGTAAGTAATCTATCAGATAAAAACGAATCCGATCTTCCAGAGGAATAAAACAGCCTATTTTGGTATTGGGTTTAATCTTCCAAAGATGATCTAATTCAGAGAATATAAATTCTTCGTTGAGGATAGGGGTAATATCATCTAATTGTTTTTTAACCTGATTTAATAATCCATTTTCTAATAATTTAGGAATGAGAGCATTATAAATATCTTCTGTAGAAGCACCCGAATTTTTGACAATCGTTAATTCTGCGACTTCTTTAATTAATTGTACAACATCTGTTCCTACTTTACTAATAGCGATTGTTTTAGGATTTCTAACTTTTATAAAATTTAATACTAACTCACCCGATAAAACTTTTAGGGGATTCTGTCGTTTGTATAAAGAAGGTGTACTTGAGGTTTGAATAGCACAATTAACATATTGAAATCCCGAATCTTGGGCTGATTTAACAATAGCATCCCAAAAGGCAGGATCTTTATGAGCAAAGACAATACTCATCCATCGATCAAATTTAAGAACTTTGAACATTTCAGCAATAGAAGCGTGAAGTAAATTGATATAATCTTGTTTAGATTTGTTTAAATCTCCGCCTTCAATCACTTCTAATTGTTTAGCTTCATCACTGACTTCAAAACCGAGCCAAGCATTCCACATTGTAGATAGATCCAGATAGGCAATATGTTTCCCATAAGGAGGATCAGTATAAATATAATCGATAGACTCTGGCTGAATTTTTGGGGCTAAATTTGTAGCTGAAAGATTGAATACAGATAAGTTATCTTGATAAAAATCTCCTATCAATAAGTTTGTTTCTAGTTTCGCTTGAACAATATACTTAAATTTTTGTTCAAAAACTTCCCAAACATTTAGATCCAGTGTTTGGGGTGGAATCCAATAACTATAACGGTGCATAATTCCACTATTTCCCCTACTAGCTTTTCGGCCATGAGTAGAACTAAATGTTAAGTTAGTTTTGTTTAAACTGGCGGAAAAAACAAATTTCATCAAATTTTTAATAGTTAAATCTTGAATCGTATTAATTTCATGTAATAATAAGGATAAACAGAAAAATTGACGTTGAGTAAAGAGTTGTTCAATATAATCTGGTTTGCCATTTTTAGGCATTTTCACATTTTGAGGATACCAATATTGTATTTCTAAATTCTCAGCTTCTTGATCTGACATAGAATAAGCTAAATTAATAGCTTCTTTGCAATTTTTTTCGATTTGATCGAAAGCCATTCTAAAACTTTCGATATTGATCGGACTAACCGCAATTTGAGAACAAATAAAATTAGCCATTGGGTTAATATCACTGTGAATAGCTTGACGACCCAAGACCAGAGCTTCAACGGCTGTCACCCCTGACCCCCCAAAAGGGTCTAAAACAATATCTCCGGGTTGGCTAAAAGTGCGAATATATTCTTGAACAACATTCCAAGCACGTCGAGTAAAATAGGGATGGCTACCCCAATGACGTTTTGCGCCTTGTTTCTTAGGTTCGATGGGTTGACTAATAGGTTGGATGTTTTGATAGTCAAATTGTTGTGAGGGTGTCATCGTTAATTTTAGGGAATCCTTTATATCCTGTAAAACATTATACCTATGTTGAGGACTAATCTTGCTTCTGAAGCCTTGACTGCCATTGATTTACTTCTGTGGACGGATGACATCAACCCACTATTTCTCTAAAGATAGATTCATGAGTTAGGCTTGATTATGCGTTGTCTATTCTGTCCTTATCAATTACATCAAGATAAAACCGCAGCGTTTCAACAGATTACTGATATTATTCATTTACTCGATTCTGCCCAAGATGCCTCGGAAGATGCCACGGCGAATCATTTAATTAATGAAGCGGTTGATCGGTTATATGATTTGAGAATCCAAACTAATAATGCCGGAACCTGTGTGCAACAGTGTTCTCTTTGTCCCTATTAAAATATATTCTTCCTCCTGATCAGATTAATGGTAGCTTTCCTGTATTTTAGGGAATGCAGAAGGTTTTTGATTATTTTTGCTAACATAGAGAGATTGAAATTGACCAAGTGATCGCATTTTTGGCGATATTTTCTCAAAAATCAGGAGGTTTAGTTTGTTCTTCAATCGACTTTTATTACTCGCAACTGTTTTATCTTTAGGTGTGGTTGTCCCTGCACCCGTCAACGCGCAATCTTTTCGCGAACCTCAATTACAATTATCTCAACAATCGGTTCCTGAGCAGAAACGTCAACTCATCAAGGAATTAATTGAACTGACAGGCGGTGAACAAATGTTTCGCAATGTCAGCCAAATTACCTCTGCCCAAATGCAACAAGAAATTAATGGGATTTTACAATCAATAATTCCTGAATCATCGGGAATTTCAGAAGCCAAGAAGCAAGAAATGATCAAGACAATCAATCAAGATATGAATCGAATTGTTAGCCAATATAATCAGCGATTAATGGAACAACTTGATTTTAATAAAATTATGGAAACGGTTTATTATCCCCTTTATGATAAATATTTTACAGAAGAAGATTTGCAAGCCATGATAGATTTCTATAAAACCCCAACAGGTAAAAAAACGATTAGTGTCATGCCAGAGTTACTGGTAGAATCGATGCAACGAGTCTCCCAAATTATTCAACCTCAAGCTATCCAAATTTTTAAAGAAATATTTGAACAGGAAATTGAGCGTTTTAATTCCAAATAAGCTGAATATTGATTAAAGGGACTGTTATGGTTGGTATGGGGTTCATCTAAAGATGAACGGGTCATCGGATACAGATGGAAACCCCGGTTTCTCTTAGAGAAGCAAGATACATTTTCAACCCAGTATACTTAAGGTGGGATAGCCAGCCAGAAATTAAAGACCTATGAATTCCTTATTTTTTAGATTTGCAACATTTGGACTGTTCTCTGTTGGAGCCTTGATTCATGTCCCGGTTGCCAACGCCAGTCCCTCAAAAACGATTTCGATTTTACCTCAATCCTCAGTTCCCTCTGCCGATTTTATCTCCAATTCAGGTGATTCCCGCCTTATTTTGGCTCAAGATGCAACGGAAGAAGAAACCAATATTAAAGTTTATGAAAAGGCTAGTCCGGCTGTCGTTTCCATCGATACGGAAAAAACCAATGGCAGTGGAACGATTATTAGTCCCGATGGTTTAGTATTAACCAATGCCCATGTTGTCTCTAGCGGGGGAACTGTCACCGTTACCTTAGCCGATGGTCGCAAATTAGAAGCGGAGGTGATGGCTTTTGGGGAAGATGGACTTGATTTAGCGGTTCTGAAAATTCGTAATGGGAGAAACTTACCGACTATTCCGATAGCGAGTCCCCATTCGGTCAAAGTCGGTCAACGGGCCTTTGCTATTGGGAACCCCTTTGGTCAATTCCAAAATACCTTAACAGTAGGAATTGTCAGTCGCCTCGATAAAGAGCGGAATTTAATTCAAACCGATGCGGCTATTAACCCTGGTAATTCCGGTGGCCCCTTACTCAACAGTGCGGGGGAATTAATTGGGGTGAATACCGCGATTTTTACACGGGGTCAAGGGGGGGGTAATATTGGCATTGGCTTTGCAATTTCCGTGGATAAAGTTCCCCCGTTTTTGCAAGCTGTTCGAGAGGGACGGGCACCTCGCACGGCTCCACCAGAAACCCCGGCTTTTGAAACTCAAAATGCTAAACAAATTGAATTAAACGGCCCGGAAGTTACAGATACTTTGAAACAAGGGGATAAAGTTTTACCCGTTGATAATAGTTTTTATCATGTTTATGCTTTTACGGGAAAAGCGGGTCAACAAGTCACCATTGAAATGAATAGTAAGGAGGTTGATTCCTATTTAATTTTGTTAAGTGAAGATGGGAGTGAATTAGCTCAAGATGATGATAGCGGGGGAGAGAATAATGCAAAAATTAGTATTACTTTACCGACGGATGGGACTTATATTTTATTAGTCAATTCCTACGAAGCGGGAGAATCCGGCTCTTATCGTTTAAAGTTGAAAGCAACTGCATTTTCACCCAATGATCCTACAAAAGGTCTGATTTTAAATCAAGAAGGAGAATTAGAAAATACAGACTCGGTATTATCATCCGATGGTAGTTTGTATGACGAATATACCTTTGATGGACAGCAAGGTCAGTCTATTTTGATTCGTTTGGAAAGTCGGGATTTTGATCCCTATTTGGCATTATTTGACCCCCAGGGAAACTTAATTGCTGAAAATGATGATGCGAGTCGGTCAGAGAAAAACGCATCTATTCGAGTGACCTTACCTGCAACAGGTCGGTATCGGGTGGTTGTCAATGCTTATGATAAAACGGGTCGCGGTCAATATTTATTGACAGTTCGTTAGCTTCTGCATGATTCTATCTCAAGCCACCCCTGTTCCCCATTCGTAAATTCGTAATTCGTAATTCGTAATTCGTAATTCCCTGTTTTGAGGTTTTTTATGCAAAAAATGTTAATTTGGACAACAACAATGGGTGTATTGATGTTGCTTCAAACTCCATTGTTGAATGTTCTGAATGTTTCTAAAATTGAATTCTTGAGAGGGTTAATACCTGAAAACGTTTTAGCTCAGGAAACACCGACTCCCCAGCCTTCAGTAAGTCCGAGTCCTGTAC